>JAESSR010000233.1 GCA_016764015.1 Phycisphaerales bacterium | reverse complement strand
GTGACGATTACGCATACTGCCCAATCACATCCGGCTGAGGTTGGGATGACTTCGGAACTCAAGCATGGTTCGATTGTGATCGCGGCGATAACAAGTTGTACGAATACATCGAACCCGGATGTGCTGGTCGCAGCCGGCTTGGTTGCACGCAGGGCGCGTGCATTGGGACTGAACCGCAAGCCCTGGGTGAAGACATCGCTCGCACCGGGTTCGAAGGTTGTGACGGAATATCTCGACAAAGCGAACTTGTCGGCTGATCTTGATGCGATCGGGTTTAACACCGTTGGATATGGGTGCACGACTTGTATTGGGAACTCTGGGCCTTTACCGAGCGAGATCGAAGACGGGATCAAGGAAGGCAAGCTGGCCGTCACTTCGATTCTTTCGGGCAACCGAAACTTCGAAGGACGCATCCATCCAGATATCAAGGGCAACTTCTTGGCGAGCCCCCCACTGGTTGTTGCGTATGCATTGGCTGGGCGGATTGATGTTGATGTGTACAACGAGCCTTTGTGTCAGGCACCTGACGGCACCGATGTATATTTGAAGGACATTTGGCCGACGAATGATGAAGTACACGAAGCGGTTGCTTCGTGCGTGACGACCGAGCAGTTCAAGGCCAAGTATGGCGCGGTGTACACCGAGAACGAAGAGTGGAACGCGGTGCCTGCATCGCAGAGCGACTTGTTCCCTTGGCAAGATGACTCGACCTATATCCAGAATCCGCCTTTCTTTGAGGGGATGACGGAAGAGGCACCGGGCTTCAGCGAGATCGAGAACGCACGCGTGCTGTGCTTGCTTGCCGATTCTGTCACGACGGATCACATATCGCCTGCGGGTCGGATTGAGCCTGAGACTCCGGCTGGGCAATACTTGATTGCTCAAGGCGTTGCGGTGAGCAACTTCAACTCGTTTGGTTCACGCCGAGGCAATGATCGCGTGATGACGCGCGGCACATTCGCCAATGTGCGGGTGAAGAACCAAGTCGCAGCCGATGTCAACACGGGCGAACAACCCGAAGGCGGATGGACACGCAACTTCACCAAGGGCAACGATCTTGCATCGGCACCCGTTGAATACATTTATGATGCGGCGATGGATTACAAAGCGGCAGGCACGACTTTGGTTGTGATTGCTGGTAAAGACTATGGGATGGGATCATCGCGCGACTGGGCCGCCAAGGGCACATTGCTCCTTGGCGTGAAGGCCGTGATCGCTGAGAGCTTCGAGCGGATCCATCGCTCGAACTTGGTGTTCATGGGTGTGTTGCCAGTCGTGTTCAAGAACGGCGACTCAGCCAAGTCACTTGGAATCAAGGGCGACGAGGCGTTTGATGTCCTGATGCCTGCGGATCTTTCGCCACGGTGCGATGTGCCTGTGAAGGCAACGCGACCTGACGGAAGCAGCTTCGAGTTTGTGACGATGTGCCGAGTGGATACGCCTGTGGAGATCGAGTATTTCCGCAACGGCGGGATTTTGCATACGGTGATTCGGAAGAAACTCAATGAATCGAAGCAATTAGCCTGATTTTTCACTTGTATCGTCATGACTGACCGATTACAATGGAGCACCGGGGAATCGAACCCCGCCAAGTCTGGATAGGAAGCCAACTTGCGTACCAACTGGTACCCCGTTTGGATTAAGCCCCGCTTTCGCGGGGTTTTTTTACGGCTGAAAATCCTCAGCTAGAGAACGAAGGAACGCAGCTAAACGATCTACTTCCGCCGTCTTTAGATCGCGTGGCACATTTGAGATCATAATTGTGTGATCACTCCGCAAGGGGAACGGATAAGTAAAGCCACCTGCTCCCTGTTTCGTATGCCCATGAGGTTCAACCTCAGGCATTACTTCATCTGATTTAACTGAAGCAGACTTACTTGATTTTTTCGCCTTAGAACCCGTTTTTTTTACCGATGTTCTGGCGCGATATCCCGTCGATGTTGGCGCTTGCCAATTAACGGGGTCCTTCAGATAATCCTGATATATGGCAATAGCTCGCGCACTACGACTCTTGTAAGCTTGCAATGAACCGGAAGCTACATCCGGGTGTAGATTCGCAAATCGTCGCACTACTGCTTCAATGTCTAGGTTGTCCAATGACCCAGCCTCATGAGGCTCTAGGACAACTTGCATTCTGAGGAGCGCGCTTTTAATTGAAGAAGATGTAGCTTTATTCAACCAGCCTTTTGCCCCACACCGTTCAATGAACTCGATCAATTTGTCAAACTCTGTGTTTTCCATTCTACAAGCCTATCCCAAGGCGCCAGGCCTGTCAAGGCCAATTCGTCTATATCTTTTATTTTTGACGATTTTCGTCAAGATTTCATACGCCTGCGGCCCCGTCCCGTCTCACGCTCTGCAACCCTGCTTAAATACGGAAAATTTTATCGCAGCAAATCAAACCACCGCTGTCGAAGCCTATCGCCTGATTGAACAAAGCCCCCTCCGTCACGCTGCGCGTGCCACCTCCCCCGGAGGCCCGGGGGAGGCGAAAGAAAGCAACTCATTTGGACGCCATGCAGGCAACTTCGTCACCTTGCATGGGATCTATTGCGTGGTATGATACTTGAGGCTGCTTTGGGCAATCCTTTATATGATGGAGTGAATGATGACTCGAATGATCTTTGTGCTCGTGTGCTTTGGGTTTACAGGTATTGGCGGATGCACGGCTACTCGGCATTGGGACGGGCCCGTGGTTGAGCCTCTGATTGATGGGGGCGGGGTTGTCGAGATCGGGATGTATCGGGATATGCCTTATGTCATGGCTTCGGTCAATGGGTCGGAGCTGATGAACCTTCCAACCTGCACTACAAAACACAATACTGGAGTATTGACCCAAACGCAGCAACCATAATCATCCGGATTGGTCGGTGGAATGAAGACAACTGGGTCGATGTGGTTCTGCCCATCGATGGCTCCGTCGAAGGGCTTGAGCCACGAGATCAGATCAATGTGAAGTCACAGAAGAATACGGTGACAATCAACGAATAAAAAACGGCTCGCCCGATCCCAAGCGTGCCGTCCATATTCATCTCAAGTTATTGATCGTGATCGTTAGTGATCTACCTTCGAGCCCATCACCGGGGCGACCTCTTCGTATATCTCATCGAGAATCTCTTGGGTCTTGGCTTCGATGTTCAAACGCAGCAATGGCTCGGTATTCGACTTGCGGATGTTCATCCACCAGCCTTCCTCCTCGAAGCAATCGACCGTCACGCCGTCGAGCTCATCGAGCATCCCGCGATCGCCGTAGGTCTCCATGATCTGCTCAAGGGCCATATCCGCGTCTTCGTTCTCGAAGTTGATCTCGCCCGATTGCACATACCGCATCAAAGGCGACACCATCTCCGACATCGGCTTGCCCGATGCAGCGAGCGCCGACAAGAAGGTACACATCGCGATCGCCCCACTGTCCGCATTGAAGTTCTTGCGGAAGTAGAAGTGGCCGGAGAGTTCGCCACCAAAGATCGCGTTGTTTTCTGCGAGCAGTTGCTTCATAAACACATGCCCCACGCGTCCACGCAATGCCTTGCCTCCGAACTTCTCGATCTCTTCCTTGACCGCTTTGGTCGAACGAAGGTCATAGATAATCGCAGCCCCTGGCTTCTGCTCCATGAAGAAAGGCACCAGCATCGCGGTCATGATGTCACAGGCAATAATCTGCCCTTTCTCATCAACGGCAACACACCGGTCGGCATCGCCATCGAAGCAAAGCCCCAGTGCAGCACCCTGCTTGATAACCTCCGCTTGGAGCTGCTCAAGGTTGGCAGCCACCAATGGGTTTGGCTCGTGTGCATATTCATGCTTGGTGTTCTCGAAGTTGAGCTCGACGATCTCAAGCCCTTCGGTCGCGTCGCCGTTGGTCCCGAATATTTTGGGGCACATGGTCCCGGCCATCCCGTTGGACGCATCGACGACAATCTTGATCGGATTCGAATCATCCCGCTCACCAAGGTCGAGGAACTTCTTGACATGCTTGGCGTACGCCTTCCACAGATCGCGTACATCAACGCTCGTGCCCGGCTGCGGCGTTAGGTTCTTATCGACCATCGCTGCATTCTTACGCACGACATCAAGCCCGGTCGTCTCGCCGACCGGCTTGGCCTTGCGTTTGGAAATCTTGAACCCGTTATACTGAGGCGGATTGTGCGAAGCAGTGACAACAATCCCGCCCGAACTATCAAGATAGTTAATCGCGAAGTACATCATCGGGGTGTCGATCAACCCGAGATCAATCACGGATGCACCCGCAGATGTAATCCCTCGGATAAGTTCTTCGCTCAACTTGGGCGATGACACCCGCATGTCGCGCCCAATAACCACATTGCGCATCATCGGGGTAGATTCCCCATCCTGCTCAGCTTCCATGAGCAAGTACTTGGCGCTCCCACACCCGATCTGCCAAGCCATGTAATCGGTCAATAGATCCGGGTAAACCCCACGGATGTCATAAGCCTTAAAGACGCGTCCAAGCATTGTGTATTCTCCATTTCCAGCCCGTGCGGGCGGTGCAATCGCCTGAGTCCCATCGCTCCAGACGGACAGAAAGGATAGCGCGTCTGACTCCCAATTGCCTCATTAAAAAGCCCCAAACTCTCCATCTGCCAGCACATGATTAAATGTGGGTGCCATGGAAGCGTCGAAGTCTCCAAGAACTACTCGATTGAATGAAAATCACGCTCCCCCTGGCACGCCCTCGGTCTCTACTCCGGCTGACGGAACAGTCCGACAACGGCCGTGTGCCCGTGCTGGAATATTTGCCCATCGACAGGTCCGATCTCGCCGGCTGCAAAGAACCCGCCGACAGGGATTCCGGCCTGTGGATCAAGCTCTCGCCCGGCCTTGGCAAGGTTTGCGCCGTCGGGCTTGGGATCGAAGGCGTAGACAATCGCGTTGGCATCGCTCGCCGAATCCCCATAGAACCCGCCCCCTCGTCCGGTGCATGAGATCAGCATCGCGCCCGCGGGTTTGGAATAGAGCCTTTGCCCATCGAGCAACAATGACAAATCCTCGCGAGCGGTTTGATCGTCATGGAGATGCAACTGCACGGTTTGTCCGGCGTGGACAAGATCAGCGATTGCAACGGCTCCCGAAGATTCATCGCCGCCCATAATATTGCGGATCAGGAAATCGCCCCGCCCAAAGTGCGCTTTGTTCTCGTTGATCACACGCCCCATCACCACGCCGTTGCCCAGCAGTTGCTTGTCGTTGTCACTGAGATCACGCACGATATTTCGGATGGCATCAACCGCACGCACGCCGGCGAGTTCGATAATCAGATTTCCCCTCGCCTTGGTGATCACCATCGGTTGTCCAATAGGTCGGCACCCTTGCGACACGATCGTATCAACCTGGATTGGCCCGCTGAGCGTCACGCCCATCGCACCAGAGTTGCGAACCTCACCATTGAGCAGCAGCGTGTTGGTGTTTGGCCTTTCACCAGCCGATGCCATCCCCCCGATGATCGTTCCAATATGATCAACCCGCCCAGATTCAGCAACAACCTGCACGCGAGCCGCTGAGATCGCAGGAATCAGATTGACCAAAGGCACCGAGAACGGATCGGCAAAGAACAAGACCGCCTTCATCTCGTCGGATGCACCAATACAATCCGAGAGCTTGGCCGCGCGTTGTTCAATCGATTCTCTTGGCGAGAGATGATCTATCCAAAATGGGTTGATCTCTACACCCGGAAAACGACACGCCATCACCGAGAGCGCCGGGCCATCCTCAATCACACTCGTGCCCGACATCACACCCGATGCGGTAATGCCCAGCATATTGGCCGAGCCGAGCCGATCGCGCAAGGTATCGGCGATCATCCCCATCCTGCGTGCATGGTGAATAGTCGCAAACACCATCAGCAAATCTGGAGTGCTGCCAAGCCGATTTTTAAGTTGATCGCTCACCTGCAAGGCCGCATCGATCGGGTCTGGGCGCGTAGAAAGAGCAGTGACAATTTTGATTGAATCGAACTCAGATTGTGAGGAATCCGCCATCATTCAGGCATCGGATCGATGCGCTCGGGCTCGATCACATTGAGATGAAGCGAGCTGTCTTCGTTCATCGAACCCACCACACCCACAACCCTGCCAAGCAAGTGGCGGAAGTCCTGGTTGGCAGCAGGGGCAACATACCCGATCGTGCGCGTTGCGCCTGTTGATGGGTCAGTCGCCTGCACACGATAGAGCAAAGGCAGGTGCTCGCCGGTATAAATAGCACTCGTCACCATCCGCCCAACAAGCTGGTACGCCCGCCCGCTTTGCCATGCAGCGATGTCACCAGCGACCTGATCAGCATTGGCGTCATATGCCGCGAGCACCGCTGTGATTGCTTGGCGTTGATTGCGCGATTCGATCCGGATCGCGATCCATTCGAGCCGTTGATCCAGTGCAGTAGCCAGCGAGGTGCCGTCATCTGCTTGCTCTCGCGTGCGTGCGAACTCAGCTCGCAGCTCATCGAGTGTTGCGTCGAGTTCTGCTCTGCTCAACTCACGAGCCGAATCAAACGCGGCTTCAAGGTCTTCGAGTGCCGATGCCGAGACGCGCCCGCTCGGTGCGGTGCGTGTGGTCGGCTCCGTTGCAACTGGCTGCTCTTGAGCCTTTGGAGTCGTGTTCACAATTTCAATCGGCTCGTCTGTTGGCAGATTCATTTCTTCAAGCAGTGAAGTATCAACCTCTTTCACAGCCTTGGCCTTGGCTTCATCGACCTGTTCAACCGCAGGCTCTTCAACGGGCGCTTGGGTTGGTGCTCTAGGCGCGTCTGAGTTCTCAGCTTCATCCGCACTGGCATCTCGCAGGGCGTCGGTTTTGATGTACCCGACCGCCAACTCGCCGGTCGGTCCTGTTGGTGTGCTGACACGATATCCCAAAATATCACCCGCATCGCTGAGGAGTGTTTCAATCACTTTGAGTGATGTCCCTGCTGGGAGCATATCGGTATAGAGCGCCTTCCATGATCCAGACAAACCGAGCAAGTGCGATGGAGCACGAAGCTTGGACGCAACCGCCAGCACAACCACACCAGCGTCCGGGGTCGCATCGACCTCGTTGGCCGGAACAAACCCGCCAATAGTTGTCGGCATCAATACCTTCGTATAGCTCCCCGAAGTGCCCACAGCCTGGAGCACGGTGCCGGCGTTCAACTCGGTGATCGCGTAGAACACATCCTGATCGCCACACCGCAGCATCGAGCCATCAGCCTTGACCACTTTGGCTGACACGCTATCTTGGGCTTGGGCTTGGGCTTGGCCAGCCATTCTCAAACTCACCAAGTTCACCGATTCGCCTAAAGCCGACGGCGTACTCGTACCAATGGTCATCCCAAGCATGCACAATAAGGCGCCCGCTGAAACGGGTAGAGTGGTCGAAAATAGGGAGTTTGTGTTCTTTCGCACGGGTGGCCTCCTGGCGCGTATCAAATCAGAGTTCAGATCGTCTCACCACAGTGTACCCGCACCCATCGGCAGAGGTTCTCCTGTCGGGTCAACGACTCTCCATTTTACCCAACCTACCGTTAAAGCATGGCTATATCACCATCCAATCATCGAGCTTTCGCATCAACCACCACCTTCGCCGCCTTGAGCGCAATCATTGCTGCTACAGGATGTTCCTCGCCAATCGAGCGCCAAAGCGAGAAAGAGCTCCAGCAAGCCATGATCCAAGCCATCGAGCTCGAAATTAAGGATGCCCAGGAGCACCCCCAGCAACAAACACTGCGCACGACACTCAATCTCGAAAAACTCGAAATTCGCGACGATCACCTCGAACAAATCGAGCGAGAGTTCTCCGTCGCAGGATACCTCGACGAACTCCGCGATGGCTCGCCCGATGCTCAAGACCCGATCTCAGCGCTTGTAGGCACCGATCTGATGGGGCAAAAAACCACCCTCATCGGGCTCACCCTCGAACAATCAATCCAGACCGCGGTCGCCAACAACCTGAGTGTCGAAGTCGCCAGCTTCGCACCCGCGATCTCTCAGAGCCTACTCACCCAAGCCCAAGCCCAGTTCGATTGGCTCTTTGTCGCTTCGACTCAATACCAAGACTCGATCATCCCCCAGGCTGGGTCAGGATTCGGAGGCTCGACGAGCTTCGTTCGCAATGAAGCCCAATCCGCCGACGGCTCGATCGGTGTATCGCGTTTACTCACGACCGGGGGCAACATCTCGATCACCAACGACATCAACTACACCAATGTCGATAGCTCATTCTTCGGCACCCGACCTGTGCCCAACCCGGCCAACTCGTCGAACATCACCTTGGGGATCACCCAACCCCTTTTACGCGGATTTGGGCGCGATACCAACATGGCTCAGATTTATCTCGCTCGCAATGCAGAACGAACAAGCGTCGCCGAGCTCAAATCATCGCTCATCGACGCAGCAAGCGAAACTGAGAAGGCCTACTGGACCCTCGTTCAACGATACAAAGAACTCGTCATCCGTTCAAAGCTCCTCGAACGAGGCATCAAGGTCCGTGACGACATCAAAGCCCGCAGGGTTCAAGACGCACGCCAGGCGCAGGTCGCCGATGCGGTCGCGCGTGTTGAACGCCGAAAGTCTGACCTGCTCATCGCGCGAACCAATCTCCGCAATGCCAGCGATCGGCTCAAGCAGCTGATGAACGATCCAAGCCTACCAGTTGGCAGCGAAATTCTCATCGTTCCACGCGAAGACACATCGCATGAGGATATCTCCTATTCATTGCTCGATGCCATCACCAGCGCTGTTTCTCAGCGTCCAGAGATGACCATCGCCCTGCTGAGTATCGACGACGCAACCATCCGCCAGCAGGTCGCCAAAAACCAACGGTTGCCCAAGCTCGAGCTCCAAGCCCAGGCTCGTTTGCTCGGGTTTGGCGATTCATTCTCTGATGCCTACAACGACGACGACGCCACCCGCTTCATCGACGACTGGCTCCTTGGGCTCTCCTTCGAGCAACCCATCGGCAACCGGATCGGCGAAGCCGAGTACCGCAAAGCT
>JAESSR010000232.1 GCA_016764015.1 Phycisphaerales bacterium | reverse complement strand
GCCCGAAGAAATCGTCGGGTTCGATTCGCCTTGGAAGATGAAGATTGCTGAGAAGGCCAAGAAGCTCGGAATGATGCTGATGGTGCACTGCGCCGATCCAGATACCTGGTTCCAGACGATGTACAAGGATGCAGCCAAATACGGGAGCAAGGAATCGCAGTACGAATCACTCGAACGGTTGATGGACGCGACCGGTTTGCCATGTTTGGCGGCCCATATGGGGGGATGGCCTGAGGATTTGGGATTCTTGAGCGGGTTGCTCGATCGTCATCCAAAGCTGATTCTTGACACAAGCGCGACCAAGTGGATGATCCGAGAACTGAGCAAGCATGACACCAGGGAGTTGATCGCGTTTCTGGATCGCTACAGCGGGCGGATTCTCTTTGGGTCTGACATCGTGACAAGCGATGACCATCTGACAACCGATGAATCCGAGAGTCCGGGTTTTGGCGATCAACTCGCAGGCTCAGATCATGAAGCGTTCGAGTTGTATGCTTCACGGTACTGGGCGCTGCGGACGATGTACGAGACCGATTATCGGGGGGAGTCAAACATCGCAGATCCGGATCTGATGATGGTAGATCCGAACTCAAACAATGAGATGAGTGCCCCAGCGCTCAAGGGGCATGGTCTCGATGCTGATCGATTGAGAATGCTTTATCGCGATGCGGTCGTTGGGACGCTCGATCGGTGGTATCAGGGCGATAATCCGTGGGCGGACTCAGCGGGTGAATAACTCAAACCCAATCACATTTCGCTTGTATTCGTAATGTTTTTCGGGTAAGTTGTGTGGGTAAAGCCGACTAAAAGTGCATTCGCACTCGGCTTGTGGGCTGTGTGTGGCCTGGGTTTGTGAGTCGTGTTAGCAAATCGCATTGAAGACAAACTGGTCTTGAACCAGCACCTAGAGTAAAAGATTGGAACAAAATGGACTATAAGTGCGCAATCGGGGTTTCATTGATGTGTGCAGCCGGGCTTACGGGCTCTCTTCATGCTGCGGACACGACGGTCAAGGCTGATACCAGCTTTGGAGCAGATCAGGATGTCTTCGCGGTCGAGACACCGAGCTACCGTCAGCTACAAATTTCAGAAGATTCCGGGGTCATCCGAGTTCATCCAGATCAAGCCTTGGCTTCATTACGGGCCTTGCAGGTGCCGATGTGGTCGCAGGTGATTGAAGTCGATGATGCCGATTGGGTTCGGCTCGAGTTCTCTCAGGTCACTCTCGCACGATCAACCCAGGAGGTCCGCGAGAGCTACCTGCGGATCACTTCGCTTGAGGATGGATACGAGCAGTACCTTGATGCCGATTCACTCGTTGAGTGGGGCAATACCACAGCGTATTTCAATGGCTCGGCGGTGCTTGTCGAGTTGATGATGTCTCCCAATGTTTCGAGCCAGTACAACCGGGTTGTGATCGATGGCGCGCAGGTATCTGATCCAGTGAGTGAGCGATCGATTTGTTTTAGCACCGATGATCGTGTGTTGTCCAATGACCCGCGCGATGGTCGGCTGATGCCGATCGGGTGCAGCGGGTGGTTGTTTGGCCCGCATGGGAGTTGTTTTATGACGGCTTCGCATTGTTCGCCATCGGGTGGCAATGTGATGCAGTTCAATGTGCCTTTGTCGAGTAATGGTGGTGGGTATCGCAATCCGCCGCCTTCGGATCAGTATGTTGTTGATGGTGCATCGGTGCAGCGTTCATCGAGTATTTTTATTGGCAATGACTGGGGCTTTTATGGCACCTTCGATAACTCGACGACGGGGTTGTCGCCTTTGGATGCCCAGGGTGTGAGTCACACGCTTGCCGGTGCGATGCCTCCGGTTGATGGTCGTCCGATCCGGATCACCGGGTATGGGGTTGTTTCGTCGCCGGTGCCTGGGGCTTGGAATGGCGCGCAGAAGACCCATGTTGGACCCTTGGCGAGTATCAATGGGAATACGGTTCGGTATCAGACCGACACGACCGGGGGCAACTCTGGTTCGGTGATTCTTGATGATTCGACCAATACCGCGATCGGGATTCATACGAATGCCGGTTGCGGCACCGGCGGTGGCTCGAATCAGGGGACTGGTTTGTTTAACTCTGGGCTGCAGATCGCGTTGGCGAATCCGATTGGGATTTGTGCTCCTCGTGACATCCAGGCGTCGCTGCTCTTCGAGCCAACACACATTGACCCGAGTGGTGGCGATGTGATTACACTCATCATTGATAATCTCCATGAGCACATGGTCATAGGGGTGCCCACCATGTTTGTTGATTCGGGATCAGGATTTGTCAGCACAGCGATGAGCAATGCCGGCGAAGGGGTCTACGAGGGCACCTTCGGTGCGATCGATTGTGGCAGCGCCGTTTCGTATTATGTCTCGATCGAGGATGAAGAAGGTACAGTTGTCACGGTGCCCGAAGCCGGCGTTTCGGCACCATTGATTACGATCGCACTTGAAGATTTGACACAGGTTTTCCATGACAACTTTGAAACAAACATGGCTTGGTCGAACTTTGCTGTTGGTTCAGCAACCGGTGATTGGTTCCGGACGATCCCAGGGGAGCACAATCTTGGGGATCCGCCGGTTGATGCCGATGGGTCAAGCCGATGCTATGTCACCGCCAACAACAATGGAGTAGATGTGGACAATGGCTCCGTGGTGCTTTTGTCACCATTCTCGAACCTCGCTGGGCTTGAGTCTGCAATGCTCCGCATGTCGGTGTGGATGTTCGGGCAAGAAGATGACTCGATGGTGATTTCGGTCACCGATGACTTTGGGGTTTCGTGGGTCGATCTTGGTACATTCGTCAACACCAATGGATGGGTTGATCTTGAGTACGCTCTTGCAGATTCAATCGATATGACCTTCGGGTTCCGTGCTCGGATTACTGTAGAAGATGGCGGAGCAGATTCAACAGTCGAGGGCGGGGTCGATGCGTTCCGGATCGCCAACGAGGTATGTTCAGATGAGTGCCCAGCCGATTTGACCGGTGACGGGGTGCTCAACTTCTTCGATATTTCTGAGTTCCTCAGCGCGTTTAGTGCACAAGACCCGATCGCAGATTTCACAGACGATGGCGTGTTCAACTTCTTTGATGTGGCTGAGTTCTTGAGTGCGTTCAGCAACGGCTGTCCGTAAGAACGATCGTCATCTGCAGTAATCAATCAAACCAAGCCCGTGTGTGATTAGGTTGTGTCTGACGGCTTCTGATTTTCATCATTTCGCCTCCCCCGGGCCTCCGGAGGTGGCTGGGAAGCAGACGGAGGGGGTCTTTTCTTAAAGAAGG
>JAESSR010000231.1 GCA_016764015.1 Phycisphaerales bacterium | reverse complement strand
TGGGTCGCGGTGGCGGCGTGGATGGTGGTCGTCAAGCCTTCGACCATGCCGAAGTTGTCCATGATCACCTTGGTGATCGGTGCAAGGCAGTTGGTCGTGCATGAAGCGTTCGAGATGATCAGGTCCGTCGCTGGGTCATACTGTGCACAGTTGACACGATGGACGAGGGTCTTGACGGTGTCGGGGGTCTTGGTCGGAGCTGAGAGCAGGACGCGTTTACACCCGTTGTTCTCGATGTGCTTGTGGGCATCATCGTATGTGGTGAAGAATCCGGTCGCTTCGAGGACATAATCGACGCCCATATCGCCCCAGGCGAGCTTTGCGGGGTCGCGCTCGGCGGTGGTCTTGGTGGTGTAGCCATTGACGGTGAAGGAATCATCGTTGGCGGTGATCTCGGCTGGTTTGCCGTCGATCATGAATCGTCCGTGCATGGTGTCGTACTTGAGCAGGTAGGCGAGGTTGTCCGCGGGCACAAGGTCATTGATGGCAACGACTTCGATTCCTGGTGTGTTTGCTGCAATGCGGTAGACGAGCCGGCCGATGCGTCCGAAGCCGTTGATTCCGATTTTGATAGTCATATGGATTCCGTTCTACTGGTTAACTAGGCCCGGGATGAAATGATCGCAGGCAGTGAATGTTTCTCAGCGCATGATAGGTCGCATCAAATGTGAGTTCTCATTTTTACGCTCAATGATCGTCGTCGATATCCGAGAGTATCTTGGGTGGGAAAGCTGCTCGCAGGGCATTGCCCACCGCGAACACATCGATCAGTTCTTGAGTAACGGCACCTGCAACCGGAGTTAGGTATCCAAGGGCTGCGAGAATCATGCCCACAATACTCAAGATCATTCCCCCGACAGCCGTCTGGAGTACGATTTTACGCATGTGCCGAGCGATGTGGAAGAACTCATCGACGCGTTCGAGTGAAGAATCCATAATCACCACGCCCGCAGCCTCGGCGGTGATGTCCGAGGCTTGCCCGAAAGCGATTCCGACTGTGGCAAGAGTCAGCGCTGGCGCGTCGTTGATGCCATCGCCCACGAAGCAGGTTTTGGCAGTCTCAGATTCCCTGCGGACGATCTCGACCTTTTGTTCTGGGGTTTGCTCGGCATGGACATCGGTAATCCCGACGCGCTTGGCGAGGTACTCGGCTTCGGATTTTCGATCGCCGGACACGAGCATGACCTTGGTGTAGTGGTGCTTGGATTTGAGATGGCGGATGAACTGTTCGCCCTCTTTGCGAGGCTCATCGCGGAACTGAATCGTCGCGGCGTACTTGCCATCGATGGCGACGACGCATTCAAGACCCGCAGCCTGCTCTGGAAGATTGGCGACACCCTCAGGATCAATTTTGGCCAGCTCTTTTCGGCTGGTGATGTGCACCTTGGTGTTGTCGATGGTGCCCGTCAACCCTTCGCCCGGTTTTTCGGAGACCTGTGATGGTTCAGAGATCGACGCGTCGGTTCGTTCGCCTTCTTCGACGATTGCGTCCGCCAACGGATGCTTCGAGTAGCGTTCGAGGGACACAATTTGGGAGATGAGTTTGCTTTTGTCGATGCCCGGAGCGGTGATGATTTCGGTGACGGTGGGGGAGCCGTAGGTCAGGGTACCGGTTTTGTCGAAGATGATGGTCTTGCAGGTGTCAATGGTTTCGAGTGCGCCTGGGTCCTTGATGATGATGCCCCGTTTGGCGCACGATGAGATCGACCCGATGATGGCGACAGGGATGCCGATCAACAATGGGCAAGGCGTTGCGACGACCAGCACCGCGAGGAACCGGGTTGGATCACCAGAGATCAACCATGCAAAGATCGCGAGCGCGACGGCAATGGGTGTGTAGAATGCGCCGAGTTGATCACCAAGTCTGCGCATGTGAGGCTTGCGTTCTTCGGTTTCGATCATCACTTGCATGATTTTGGCGTAGCGAGAATCTTGTGCGGGCTTGGTGGCTTCGATGGTGATGGCGGATTCGCCGTTGATTGCGCCAGAGAATACAGATGATCCAGGCGCTTTCGACATCATGTACGGCTCGCCGGTCAAATACGATTCGTCCATCACGCCGTGTCCGTCGATGACGATGCCGTCGACTGGGGAAGTTTCGTGCGGGAAGATGGTCACATGGTCGCCAATTTTGACATCATCAAGTGGCACATCGGTGAGCTTGCCATCGGTTTTGATATGGGCGACAGAAGGCATTCGTTTGGCGAGTGCTTTGAGCACGCTCGATGCGTTCTGGACTGCGTATTCTTCGAGTGCTTCGCCGCCTGAAAGCATGAGGACGACGATGGCTCCGGCGAGGTATTCATCGAGGATGACCGCGGTGACGATCGAGATTCCTGCGAGGAGATCAGACCCAAACTGCTTTCGGAGGGCTTTGGCAGCGAGTTCAAGAACCAATGGTGTGCCGCCGAGGACGAGGCAGATAATCAGCGGGAGTTGGTAGTTGTATTCTGAGCTGCCCATCCCGAACCGGAGCACAAGGTGGACGATGATCGTCACGATTGCGATGATCGCGATGCTGATTTCGCGTGTGTTCCATATTTTTTTGAGGATATTCATTTAGGCCTTTGTGTTTTCGTAGCGGATGATGCCGCCCATGATGGTCATGATCGGCTTGATCGCCATCTCCCACCCAAGGAATGGTATGTTTTTCGATTTACCGACGAGATCATCGGTGCTCAGTGTCCATGTGTGATCGGGGTCGATGATGGTGATGTCTGCCGGGCCACCGACAGCGAGTTTGCCGAGCCCTTGGGCATCAAGATTGCACAGCTTGGCGGGGTTGATCGTCAGGAGTTCGATGAGCTTGGGCAGGTCGATATGTTCGGTTTGTACGAGCGCCTTGTGATAGAGCCCGAGTGCCGATTCGAGCCCGACGATACCGAAGGGGGCATCGGCCATCGGCTTAGTTTTTTCGTCGGCACTGTGCGGGGCGTGATCGGTTGCCAGGATCGTGATGATCCCGTCAGCGATGCCTTTGCGGAGTGCTTCCATATCCCACGCTTCGCGCAGTGGCGGGTTCATCTTGGCCGCGGTGCCGAGGGTCTCGATGGCTTCGTGTGTGAGCAATAGGTGGTGGGGCGACGCTTCTGCGGTGACGGGTTGACCAGCTCTTTGCGCACGATCGACGAGATGCACCGAGTTGCCCGATGACATGTGCTGGATGTGGTATCGACAGTTGATGCCGTCATTGAGCATAATGTCGCGTTCGATGATGAGTTCTTCAGCAACCCTCGGCCAACCGGTATGCCCGAGCATTGCTGAGACTTCACCCTCGTGCATGGTGGCACCTTTGGTCAAGGTGAGTTCCTGGCAGTGCTGCATGAATGCTTTGCCGGTGCGTTGAACCTCTTGAAACACAGTGCGCATCATGGCTGCCGATTCGATGACATCGCCATCGTCGCTGAATCCAACTGCGCCGGCTTGGTCGCATTGAGCGATCTGGGCGAGTGCTTGTCCCTTGCGGCCAACGGTCGCAGCAACGACACTGAACACCCGGCAATGCCCTACTTGCTCGGCTTTCGATTTTATGTATTCGACCACATCAACCGTATCGAGGCACGGGTTTGTATTTGGCATGCAGCAGACGGTTGTGAACCCGCCTGCGACCGCTGCCCTGGTGCCTGATTCGATGTCTTCCTTGTGTGTTTGACCGGGATCACGAAGATGTACATGCGGATCGATGAGCCCGGGGGTGACAATCATGCCTGAGGCATCAATCACTCGGTCAATGCCAGAATCGGATACTCCGGATTCGATGGCTTTGATGACGCCTTGCTCGATGAGGACATCCGCAACCTGATCCATCCCCGATGCAGGATCGACGACACGGGCGTTCTGGATGAGGATCGATTGGTGGGCTCTGTTGGTCATTGTCTTAGAGGATATGCGTGCTCGGGCGAGTTGGCAGACGGGTGATTATGCGCTATGCTTGTTTGCACCCGAGCAATCGGGTGACAACGGGGTGTAGCGCAGCTTGGTAGCGCGTTTGACTGGGGGTCAAAAGGTCGGAGGTTCGAGTCCTCTCATCCCGATTTCTGATCGCAAATGCGATCTTGTATGAAATGAACATCATCTTTTTGATCGATTCAGCCTTGCTCTGGCCGGAATGAGGTGTTTTTTTATGTTGTTGCAGAGCTGTGACAGTTGGTGTCGCAGAGTCATTGTATAATTATGGAAACAAACACGAGCAGGAGTCGAACTCATGTTGTCATCCATTCTCACATCGGTTATTTTCATTTTAAACTTTGCTGCATTGACCATTGCTACCGAGCCCGAAACTAATGCCCAAGCCCTTGTTCAATCAGAGCCTACCCCGACGATGCAACTCCTCATAGATGCAGAGTCCGAGGTGGAATGGATACCCGCCCCTCGTCTCACTCCAGAACTCCTCTCCCGTGCTCGAGCCGAGATCACCAACAATCCAGAGATCGACTCGGCCTTGCGTCTCATCCTTGCCCCCACCCCCACGGATCAGATCCTGCGTGCGAAATATGCTGCATGGAAAACACTCGAAGATCACGATGCGATCTGGTCGATGGTTGCGATGGCGAATCTCAATGGCACTCTGCGCCCGGGGGCGCTGCGATTACTCACCCGCCTTGGCGATACAAGAACCGTTCCTGATCTCATCCGCCTCGCTGAGCACATGCCAGACCTGTTAAGTGAGAGTGACTCGCCGGATTTTCACCGTTTAACTTCCGAAAAACTCCGCCTCCTGCTCTCGCGTCTGACCGGCGAATGGATCCTCGATGAAGATGTCACCTTACCCCAAGCCGCCCGCAGATGGAGGATCGCACACGAGACGCAAACTCTCTCCGAAATCGAACTCGCCCGGCGCGCCATGCACAAACAGCTCTCCCAGATCGACAACTGGCGGTATAGTGCCGACATGATCAGCGCTCGCCTCTCATTCTTGAACGCATTGCGTCGCGTGTATGGCTCAAGGCTCCAAATCCGCGTGCAATCCGAAGATTTGAACGCGAAGGCCGAAGCGTTTCGCATTGCCAGCGAAGCGGTACATAGCCTACTGCTCGAATGGAATCCCGTCGGGTGGACAAGAGAAGAAATTGAACGAGTGCTGGGTAAACCAGGCCAATCCGATGACGGAAGCATCGAATACTGGTGGGATTGGGGCTTGGGTGGATTTGGTCTTCATTTCAAGTTCATCGCCGACCGACCTGCTCATTCATTTGAGATTATTCCGGGCGAATAGTATCCGTTGATTCGTTGTGCCTTCAATTTGAGCATCAAGCCAAGGCCGGAGGCATTGATGACTAATAGAACTGGGTATTTGCTGGGCTGACGATTTCGCAATACCGGGGATCTTGCATTTACTGGTTCAATCACTCCTGGGCATGATGCGAAGATGATTGAAGTCATGTAGAATGCGTGGATGCCAGATCAGAATATGATACCGCTGCGAGATCGAGTGCCAGGATTACGACGCCTGACTCGGCTGCCTTCGCAACTGCTCAGGCGCAATCCGTTTAAGGGCGATATAATCCCGGTTCGATCGCCAGTGTTTTCGATGTTTTCGAGCAGGCCAACTCTGCCGTTTCCGCATCCCTGGAACTACAAGCAGCCGATACAGATATTGGAGACATACTTCTGGGATGCGGAAAACATCGATGGGGCGGGGCGCCACAATCGGTATTTGGAAGTGCCTTGGTTCTCGCCGGTCTTGGTGACGCGGGACCCTGGAGTGATTCGTGCTATTTCGACCGCAACCGGCGATAAGTGCGGGCAGTTTGATCGCGACACGCTCCCATCGAGAGGCATCGCTCGCGCAACGGGCAAAGATTCACTGCTCTACTCAAATGGGCCCGATTGGAAACGCCAGAAGAAGCTCGCCAACCCGGCATTCGCAAGAACGACGCTGTTCCAGCCTGAACGGTTCAGTGATTTTGCGGAATCATTCCGCCAAACGGTCGTGGAGCGTCTCGATGTTCTTGAACGATTGATCGAAAAGCCCGGCGAGCCGGTCCGTGTTGAGCTGGAAATGGAAATCAAAGCAGTCATGCTCGAGTTGCTCGTGAACAACTTCTTTGGCGCATCAATTCCTTATGAAGAAATCCGAGACCGGTATGTCCCCGGTCTCGATTGTGTGATCGACCACATCGTCCGCGACACGGTGGTCAATGTCAGCGGGTGCCCGCTTCATCGAGTTCCAAGATTTACAACCGGCATCGCAAAGGCCAAAGAGGCAAGCAATATCTTTGAAGAACTGACTGATCTGGCGATTGCGGGTCGGAGTGAAGGACGAGGCTTGTGGGCGCAGTTCAAGTCAGAAGCGCCCGATTCGGACTTGCGGAGCAATGTTCGCGTGTTCCTCGCTGGGGCGCTTGAAGCAACAACATCGTATGCGAGTTGGGCGATCGCACACTTGGCTCGTCATCCCGAAGCTCAAGAGCGGGTCTTCGCAGAGGTGTGCGACATTCAGGATTACACGCCAGAGGCATTGGGGGATGCAGCATATCTCAAGCATGTACTCGATGAAACACTAAGGCTCACTCCCTCGTTGTATTTTCATCCTCGTCGAGCGACGGCGGATACTTGGATCGAAACCTCGTCGGGCTTGCGGATGTTCATCCCGCAGGGAACGCATATTTTGCTGGACATCTGGCACGCCAATAGGCACGAGGATCATTGGGGTGTTGCAATGACAGGATACCCGGCGATCGAGTTTGCCCCTGAGCGTTGGGAACGGCTCGCAGAGCAGGACAAGAGAGCGAATGAGTTTCTTCACTTTGGGTTTGGGCATGGCCCGCGATTCTGCCCGGGAAAGAATCTGGGACAGATGGAGGTCGCCTTGGTTGTGGGGACCTTTGTGAAGCTGTTCAAGTTTGAAGCGGTCAACAAGGAGAATCCTGAGCGTGCAAGTGTGTCCACCAAGCCCCTCGATGGTGTCTTGATCGATCTGGTCAAGCGTTCTGAGGATTGAGTAGACTCTACGACTCGCTCTTTGGGAGGATTAGGCATGCTTGAACGCATCCAAAATACCGAACGACACATCTTCCAATCATTTGGAGAGACCATCGATCAAGGGGATTATATTGTCTCTCGATCGTCTGAGTATCCAAAGTGGTACCAAGCGAACATGATTGAGCTGCGTGTGCATGGTGGGCGTGTACTGGCAGATTGGGAAGCTGTGTTTCGGGAGCACTTTGACCAAGCGACATACAAGCATCTGATGCTGTACATACCAACTGTGAGCAACTTCGAACCGCTCTATGAAGAGATTTATGCGATCATAGGTTCAGAGGATCGAGGTTCGCCAGCTCTGGTTGTTGAGCGGATCACATGGATGTTTGCATCCAAGATTGGGGATCACGCATCAATCCCCGACGGGTTTGAAGTGTGTCTAGTCGAATCCGAAGATGACTACCAAGGCCTGATTGAGTTCGGCATCGAAGAATCGCGTGAGGAGCCGTGGTTTACGACTGATGCTGATACCCGAGTGCTTATTGAGTCGCGTCGCGCGATATTGGAGAAGGTTGGGGTGCGTTGGTATCGGCTGTGTAGAAGCGGCGATCGTCAGATATTGGCGAGATTGGGCATGTTTGAGCATGATGGGATATGTCGGCTGCAGTCGGTCGGGACACTGAAATCACATCGGCGTCGTGGGCTAGGGAGCGCGTTGGTTGGATTTGCTGTCGGTGAAGCTCTTCGTCAAGGAGCGGCAGGACTTGCGTTGAGTACAGAGACTGATACGGGGGCTCATTCAATGTATTCGCAGGCTGGTTTTCACGCAGTAGGCTCTGACTTGTGGGTGATGCGTTATCCATAGAAGCGAATGCCAGTTCGGATGATTGTTTTTTAATCGATAAGTTGATTCGTGCAACTTGGTGTGGATTTCAATGTACCAACAGTGTGCCGCTGTTCTGGTGGCGGTATCTATGAATCAAACGCTCTCGAGAGGTTGCAGTATCATGCGGAGCCAACTTGCCAACATTACTTTTTTTCTCCTTGCCATATCACCATCCTTGGTGGCTGCTCAAGACGACGGCGCAGGAGATGGGGAGCCGATTCAGATTTCGCAATATCCCGGAGCGCCATTTGAAGATCGGAATGGGAATCTCTGGTTCGGCACCGTACTTGAAGGGCTCATCCGATTTGACGGCGATGAGTTCGTCACATTCACCAAAGAGGATGGTCTTGGCAGTGACATGACTGGGGGCATTGTTGAAGACGAGGAGGGAATACTTTGGATCGCAACAAGTGGTGGGCTTACAAAATATGATGGCGAAACATTCACAACCCTGACGAACTATGAGCCGATCACGGTCACGAAGGGTTGGTCCGAGCATGGGAATCATCGGCATCTGTCGGGTGTCATGATTGACAGCCGAGGGGGAATGTGGATTGCCACAATGGATGGGGTTTTTCAGTACGATGGCGAGATATTTACACGCTTTGAGATGCCAGTCGTCGCTGTGGATCAAAAATGGTTATTTACACCTCGGAAAGTCTCTAGCATCTATGAAGACCAAGGCGGTGATCTTTGGTTTGGAACTGACGGCGCGGGGGCCGTGCGATGGGACGGCAAGACAATGGTTGTCTATACGATGAAAACCCACGGGCTGAGCAGCGACAATGTCAGCAAGATTTTTCAGGACAGCCGCGGCGATTACTGGTTTGGAACTGCAAATGGAGGCGTGAGTCATTTTGATGGCAAGACCTTTACGACACACCTCAGAAGCAAAGAGTTCTCAAAGCACTCAGGCTGGGGTCGATACTTCGCGATACATGAAGACCGCCAAGGGGGTGTGTGGTTCGGGGCAGCGTACGAAGGCGGCGGTGCGTACCGGTATAACGGCGAATCATTCGAGTATTTCTCAGGAAATCCAGGACTCGGAGCTGGCGGCGTTCCAAGCATTCGAGAGGATAGAAACGGAAATCTGTGGTTTGGGACGACAGGCGGCGTGTATCACTACAACGGGGAACGCTTCGTAAACTTCACAAAGAATAATCCTCAGCTGCCAGTGTCAAATGAACCGGATCCGATTTCACTCGAAGGCTGGGCGGAGGAGACCTTTGATTTGCCGCCGGGGTTTGCGCCGGATTTACCGACGGGGATAGAGTCATTGCTATTCGCACCCGGGTGGCGGGATCCTAAGAGTGAGGATTTTTGGTCGTATGCGTTTGTGATGTGGGTTGATGAGCCAACACCTGAGGCAGAGCGAGTCAAGGAGTTGCTTGCGGGCTATTACGATGGGCTGATGTCGACCTTTGCGAGGAAGAAATACGGGCATGTCAGTATTAAGCCTGCGAAGATCACCGTGGAACGCACTGGGCCGAACCGGTTTGAGGCACAGATGAACCTGATTGATGCGTTCGCGACCTTTGAACCGATTGATATCCGGGTTGTTATTGAGACGGTCGCGGATGAAGATGGGCACTCGCTTGTTTGCATTCAACTGAGTCATCAGCCAAAGGAGCACAAGATTTGGCGCTCTTTGGATGCAGCGATCAAAGATATCCAGGCGCAGGCGATCTCATTGGAGGTCTTGAAGGATCGGGCAACATATGCAACACTGGATCAGCAGGCGATAGAGAATCTTGCCCAATCAGCTCGATCACACTGGGCACGAGAATTCTCAGGATTTACTTACCAAGGCGTGGAGCACTTTGCCGCGGGCGGGGTTTCGCATTGGATGTCGATCTGGTTGCATGATCAAACCGGGCTTGAGTTCGTGATGGTTCCGGGCGGCAAGTTCCAGATGGGATCGCCAGCGGATGAGGCGGATCGGCGAGATGATGAACTCCAACACTGGGTCACCCTCGATCCATTTTTGATCGCGCGGACAGAGTGCACGCAAGAGGCGTGGGCCAAAATCGCAGGCGAGGCAGGGGTTGAAGGTGCCCCGTCGCATTTCAAGGGGGTAGAACTGGCACCAGTGGAGAGTGTCACACTGGAGGATGTCATGGCTTGGTGCCAGACAACAAATCTGATGTTGCCGACGGAGGCGCAATGGGAGTTCATGTGCCGATCGGGTACGACAACAGCGTGGACGATGGGTGCCAGTAAGAACGATCTGAGCCGATACGCGAATATTGGGAGTTCGGATTGCCCACAGGATTGGATCGATCACCCGTTCGGAATCACTGAGCCTTGGCACGATGGGTATGGAGACGAGTTGTCACCAGTTGGGTCGTTCGCTCCCAACTCGTTCGGCTTGTTCGATGTCCACGGGAATGTCAGGGAGTTGTGCCGAGATGATCTCATGAGCTATGAAGTGCAAGTTGAGAAGGGAACTGGCTTACGCCCCGGCGTGTCAGGAAACCGCGTTGTCCGTGGTGGTAGTTTCAATCATGCGTCGAGAATAGCGAGATCGGCCCGTCGCGTAAAAAGAGTTGCCTCGGCTCACAGGATGGTCGGCTTTCGCCCTTCGTTGGATCTTCCTTTTCGATATTGAGCCTTTGCATGAGTACCATGCTCTCGAACGAACTCAATCGAAGGGCTGAACTCAATGACGGATTTGCCGAAGTGTCCAAAGTGTGAGGATGACTACACCTATCAGGATCGAGATATGTTTGTGTGCCCATCGTGCTCACATGAGTGGTCATTGGCGGCTGATGGCTCGGCGAGTGAATCTGGCGAGGCTGACGATGCCGTACGAGATTCCAACGGCAATGCGCTCCAAGATGGGGATGCGGTGGTTGTGATCAAGGATCTCAAAGTCAAAGGATCATCGCTGGTCGTCAAGGGCGGGACGAAGGTGAAAAACATTCGGCTGGTCGATGGCGATCATGATATTGATTGTAAAATCCCTGGCATCGGTTCGATGGGGCTCAAATCAGAGTTCGTCAAGAAGGCATAACCGGCGAGGCGTACTGACTTGTCAGAGGGATTCGCCGCATTTTTTGCAGAACTTGGCATCGGGATCGTGCCCTTGGGCCATGCACGATGAGCAGGCGCGGGTGGTGACAGATGATTTGCCAAGCCCGGAGATTTCTGCCGAGAGAATCCCGGTGGGGATGATGATCAACGAATATCCCACGAGCACCAGCAACACAGTTGTCGCTTTTCCAATCGCGGTGATTGGGATGATGTCGCCGTAGCCTACGGTGGTGAGGGTGATGACTGCCCAGTACATGGCGCTGGGCATGGATTCAAAGCCTGTATTGCCGGCCTCGCTTTCGACGACATGCATCAATGCGCTCGCGATGAGGACAACGATCAATACAGTGGTGAGAAAGACCGCGATTTTATGTCGGCTGATATAAAACGCTTCTTTGAGCGCGTTGGCTTCGGAGAGATAGCGGGCGAGCTTGAACACGCGGAAGATGCGGAGAAGCCTTAGGGTCCGAACAACGAGCAGGCGTTCGCCGCCCGGCACAATGATCCCAATAAAGGCGGGGAGGATCGAGAGCAGGTCGATGATCCCAAAGAATGATGTTGCATAACGAAGCGGGCGTCGGACGATGAGCAGACGCAATATGTATTCAGCGGAGAATACGATCGTGAAGAGCCATTCGAGGCTGAGAAACATGGTTTTGTAGGGCTCATCATTTGCAAATTTGAGCGTACTCAGAATAACGATGGCGACCGAGAGAAAAATGGCGATGATGAGTCCGACATCGAATGCTTTGCCTGCTTTGGTGTCGGCCTCGAAGATGATTTCGTAAAGCCGGTCTCGCCAAGGGGATACCTCTGGGGTTCGTGGTTCATGTTTGGATGCGGTCATCATTTTCCTCTACTCATAGCGAATTGGGAGGCGGTTCATGGAGAACATCCTTGTCAATATTATTCTCTATCGGTTTGGATGCCTCAAAGCGTGCACAGATGTGCCCGAGACAAGAGGATTGCGTATGATTGTCAGTATTCATTCTTACTTATAGGGGTAGACATGATTCCAGCACTTGAAGCACTCGAAATACTCAAAGTAGGCAATCGCCGGTTTGTCGCGGGTAAATCCGCGGAGCTCCATCGCACACACAAACTGGTGGACAACCAAGAACCGTTTGCGGTCGTACTGGGGTGTTCGGACTCGCGGGTGCCACCGGAAATAGTGTTTGACCAGGGTGTGGGTGATATGTTCGTGATCCGCATCGCGGGAAATATTGTCACGCCATTGGAGCTTGGGAGTGTGGAGTTCGCTGCGATCAAGTTTGGACCCCGGCTGGTGGTCGTGATGGGGCATACATGCTGCGGGGCGGTGCAGGCAACTGTGGAGACACTTTTGTCTGGCTTGACAGCTGAGACCGCGGACCTGTCAGCGGGTATGAAGACAATCGTTGAGCATATTGGTATTTCGGTCAATCTTGAATCTGATCCTGAAGCGATGTTGAATCAAACGATCGAAGCGAATGTTCGCAACTCCGTTAGGTCACTGCGTGAACAATCACAGGTGCTCATCGATCTCACCAAAGATGACGGGATGATGATCGTGGGCGCGGTGTACGACATCAGCACCGGGGTTGTTGAGTTTATCGATTGCCCAGAGCCAATGGATTCCTAAATCAGCGCGAAAAAAATAAGCCGCCCAGATTGGATGGCTCAGTAGTCAGCGATTTATAGATTGATTAGCGGCGGTAGGTGATCCGTGCGCGGGTCAAGTCGTAGGGAGATATCTCAACGGTGACTGTATCGCCTGGAAGAATACGGATGTAATGCTTGCGCATTTTGCCAGAGACATACCCGAGGATCTCGGATTGCTGCTCGTTTGGAAGGCGGACTTTGAACATCGCGTTGGGGAGTGCTTCTACCACAATCGCTTCCATTGTAAACTTATCGTCTTGCTTAGCCATAAAATTTCTTCTGCTCCACCATCAGGTGCACGCCCACTTGGCGATGCTGGTCTGTGGTGATATAGAATAGGATGCAAGTGTGGATAAACCAGTTGTTTGCGCGTTTGTGCGTGTGAATTGAGCGGTTTCAGGTCTATTTATGTGTTTTCAAACCGATCGAGGGCAAAGTGTGTGTGATCGCCATAGCATGACCCCGATGGCGTGTCGTGCGGTTTGGTATCCCATCGACATGCCGTGCCCGGTGAGCCCGCCGCAATACCAGATATTGTTGTTGCTCAAGGTGTGGATAGGGACTTGTCCGATGATTGGCATCCCGTCAGGCGAGAATCCCATGATTCCCGACCACCGAGCGGTGATTTCATAGGCATCAGTGAGGAGTTCCTTGACGAATGATTCGAGGTGGGATTGAACTTCATCTGAGATGCCGTCTGCTGAGGTCGATTCGTTGACTTCATGATAGGTGCGGGCGCCGCCGAAGATAATTTGGTCGTTGTGGGCAGCTCGGACATATTCTGATCCATGATTGAGGTAGTACGCAAACTCGAGTTTGGCGTGTGATGGATCATGAGGCTTGATCGCAAGCATCTGTCCACGGTTCGGGGTGATGATGCCATTGAGCACAGGGATGAGTTCATCTGCATAGGCGTTGGTGCAGATGAGGACTCGTGACGCGATGACATCGACCGAGCGCGTTCGTAGGGCGATGCGGTTGCCGTCGTCTTCGATGCGGAAGACCTCGGCATTTTCGTAAATCGGAGTCGATGCGAGTGCAGTGCCCAGAAGTCCGACGAGTTCGATCGGTGAGCAGACCGCGTCGTGTGGGTTCATGAGTCCGAGCGTTGGTTTTCCTGATTTCCATAGCAGATCGGACGGGGCGTCTTTAGGCTCGATGAGTTCTGCTTTGAATCCATCTTCACGGAGCATGCTGTAGGATTCAGCAAGCTCAGCGTGTTCTGGTTCGCCCAGGGCGACGATACATGACGGGCGCTGAGCGTACCCTGGGGTGGATTCAATCCCAAGTGCTTTGAGCCCAGTGAGGTTTTGCTGGGTCCAGTCCCACAAGAACTTGGCTGTGTCGCGTCCGAGTTGTTTCGATGCGAGGGCATAGTTCTCAGCTGCTCCTCTGATGAGATACCCGGCGTTTCTACCTGAGGCTTTCGATCCGGCGTAGCCTGCTTCAAGGATGATCGCGGAGATGCCTCTTGCTTCGAGTTCGATCGCTGCCGAGAGCCCGGTGATGCCTGCGCCGATGATAGCGACATCGCACTGTTGCGTTTTCTGGGCGGTTGTGTGAGATGGTGTGCGTTGCCAAAGTGAGACGGTCATTGGTAATCCTATTCGAGATGAATCGTGCTCAGTCCCATCGGATCACGATGGAAATGTCATTGACATTGGTGCCTGTGGGGCCGGTGCGGATCGTTGCACCGAGTGTATCACAGATGGGCAATGAGTTGTGCTCATCGAGTGCGGTTTGTGCGTTGGCGAGAAGTGTTGGGTCTCTGAGCATCTCTGAGGTGATGATTGCACCCGCAGCATCGGTCGGCCCGTCGATGCCATCGGTGGCGAATGCTATGACAGTCCAGCGGTAATCTGACTCAGCAAGATTCAGGGCGCAAGAAAGTGCAAGTTCAAGCATCGGGCCGCCATTGCCTGTAGATCCAGCCGTATCGACGGTCGGTTCGCCCCCAAGGCAGACCGCGGTGGGGGTGGCTTGGGTGGAGTCATTGAGGATGGTTGTGATGCGGGCTGCTTCGTCAGTAGCAAATCCCACCGCATCTCGTTGGGTGTGGGTCATGTTGATTTGGTTGATCGCTGAACACGCAACGAGGGCATCGAGCGCGGTCTGGTTATTGGCGATGATGGTATGGTTGATCGTGGGGATGTTCGTTGGCCCCGATGCGATGGTGTTAAGGTCGTCACCAATGACATCTGAAAGAACATAGGCATCTGTGCGTATGACATGCGAGAGCATGCGTCCAAGCCCGCCCGCCTTGAGGGAATCAAGTTTCGAGCGAGCTTCGTTGATCTCTTGGATAGAGGCTCCAGATCGGAGCAGGGTGTCCGTTGTATCAATAATCTCTTCGAGGGTGACGCCGTCGCGTGGTGAGCACAGCAGGGCAGAAGCCCCGCCCGAGATCAGTACAAGTGCCTGGTGGTCAGCAGGGATGGATTTCGCATGCTCGATAAGCAGTGCAGTCGCATCTATGCTTCGCTGTGAGGGCAACGGGTGATCGCCGGCGAGTAGCTCGACAAACTTGTTCTTGAACTGAGATTGGGCGACAAGCGTTGGGGTGGAGATCACGGTTGCTCGTGCAAAGCGATCGCCGAGGCATTCGATCGCTGTGTTGGTCATGGGGATTGATGCTTTGCCCATCGCTAAGATGTGGGTTGGGGCATTGATAGTTGCTTTATCGAAGTGGCTGTGCATTGCAGCATGGGGATCGACAGCCTGGAGCACCGCATTGATAATCTCGCTCGGGAGCGTTCGGCTTGCATGGTCAAGATCGGGTTGGTAGCGGATATCTGGCATTTAGAGGGAGGATAGAGGAGATTCTGATGGGTGTCGAATGTGCTTTGGGAGTAGGCGTTATGTGTGTATTTTGTATGGTATAAAAACCCGTGTGCATGATGGGTTGCCTCCCTTGCCATCGTGCCTACCATCGAGCCTCAGATAAGCTGGTCAATCAGGACACATAAGGCAGAAAAGCAGATATTCAGGAGCATTCCAAATGAAGACCCCAACCGATCGCGTATATTCAGAATCTCACGAATGGATGCATGTAGATGGTGATATGCTGACTATCGGGCTCACCTCGTTTGCGGTCGATCAACTCACCGATGTCACCTTCGTCGAAATGCTGCCCGACGGCACCGTGCTCGAAGCTGGTGATTCCATCGGCGAGGTTGAATCTGTAAAAACAACTTCCGACATCTACACACCTGTTGGTGGCGAGATCATCGAAGTGAATGACGCATTGGCAGACAACCCCGAGATGGTGAACGCCGATCCCTACGGCGATGGCTGGCTTGTTAAAATCAGGATCGAAGATCAAGGGACACTGGGCAACTGTATGGATGCCGAGGCGTACGACGCATCACTCTGATGTATGTGCTTTGAGATCCGGTGCAACTGGGCGGATCGTTTACCAATAAGACTCCCATGATCAACGCCGTTGGTGTCCACAAATCATTTGCTATTGGCGATCGCAAGGTTCATGCGCTTCGCGGGGTTGATTTGTCCATCGACTCCCCGGGCTTCTACGCGATCATGGGGCGCTCTGGTTCTGGAAAATCAACACTGCTCCATATGCTCTCGGCAATGGATCGCCCGGATTCGGGCGAGGTTCATGTTTCGGGGCACGCTGTGCATTCGATGAGCGAATCCGAAGCGACGATGTTTCGTCGAAAAGATATTGGCGTTATATTCCAAGCGTTCAATCTGATTCCCACGATGACGGCACTTGAAAATGTACAACTTCCAGGATTGCTCGCGGGGGATCAGTCAAAGCAACTCATTGAACGCAGCCATGAACTCCTTGAGTTGTTCGGGTTGAGTGATCGATCGACACATCGCCCGCAGGCACTCTCTGGCGGGGAGCAACAACGCGTGGCGATTGCTCGGGCGTTGTTGTATAAACCAGCCGTGATCTTTGCCGATGAGCCAACGGGGAACTTAGATACTTCGGCGAGTGCGATGGTCTGGGCATTGCTTCGGGATATTGCCAATGAACAGCAAGTGACGGTGGTGATGGTGACCCATGAGCCAGAGGCCGCGAGTTATTGCGAGCGGATATTTGTGATGGGTGACGGGAAAATCCAAGGCGTGATCGACGCACCAGCGGAAGGGGCATTCGATGCAGGCACCATTGCGACTCGCACGCAGCATCTGCTTAGCTCGGCTCAGTAGGCTCTACCTACTCAGCGGTGCGGTGGCGTTATCGGTGATCTTGGTCACCTCGATCGCGTGCGCGATGGCATCGATCAATGGTGCTTTTCAGACGCAGATCAATACACAAGTTGGTACGGCGGAGGTTCGGCTCCGTCCGATCTCCGGCTCGACTATGGACGCGGATGTTGCCAAAGTTGTCGAGCAATGGGATGGCGTTGAAACGGTTTTGTCTCGACTGCAAAGCACGCTTTCATTGGTGATCACACTCAATACTTTCGATCTTGAAGAAACTCAAGATGAATATAGAGCGTCGCCAGTTCGATACGCGGCCAATGCCTTTGTCAACGGCATCGATCCAACTCAAGAGTTCAACGCTCGCCCGGTCAAACTCATTGATGGTCGATACCCGACAAAGCTCGATGAGATTGTGATTGATCTGCGGGTTGCCCAGAGGCTCAGTTGGACCTTTGTTGAGACAGCCAAGGCAAAGGCCAAGGTCAGCTTCCTCGCTGATCCGGGAGCGTATTTGAACAAGTCATATCCGCATGCGGGTATGCGTGCTGATTCGCTCATGGAGGCAAAGGAACTCAACGCGGGTGTTGGTGTCCGCATCGGTTCACAGTTGACGGTGCCTCGCTTGTTGAGTCGTCCGCGAACATTGACCGTAGTTGGAATCGCGGAGCCTGCGCCCTTAGGCGGAAAACCAATTGCGTTTACGACCATCGAAACCCTTGATAAACTCAATCGAAAGAAAAATCGGTTGACGGATATTGAAGTGGGGTTGGTTGAGGGTGTTGATCCCGAGGCATTCGTCGCTTTGCATGAGGATGAACTCTTCCCCGCGGTCATGCTTCAAACCACCGGACGCATAACCAGCGGCGTGGAAAACAACATGGCCGCGACACAACTCGGGTTCATTGCCATCTCGGTGATTAGCCTGATTTCGGCGGCGTTTATCATTACAACAGGTTTAACGACCGGTGTCGCGGAACAACAACGCACGCTCGCGGTGCTTCGGGCGGTCGGGGCACGGCGCAGGCAACTGGCCATGGCGCAGCTTTGGGTGGGGTGCATCGTTGCTGGTTTGGGTGCGGTGCTTGGCGTGCCGTTGGGCATTGGGCTCGCCTGGTTGTTGGCGACGGTCTTTGATCAACAGATGAGCGTTGGGCTTGTTGTGCCAGGGAAAAACATTGCGATGACTGTGTTTGGTGCTTTGTTTGCGGGGCTTGTCGGCGCAATGTGGCCGGCGTGGCGGGCGGCTTCGATGTCGCCACTCAAGGCGATGAGTGAAAGCGCAGTCCCGCATCGTGTTCGTGGGATTTTGCTCGTCGGTGTCGTTGGGTTCTTCGGAATCTTAACCATGGCGTCGATCGTGCTTTTTCTCGCCGACGCGTCGTACTTCTTCTGGGTGTATGCATCGGTTGGATTACCGATGATGTTCGTTGGATATTTCTTGATCTCCGTGCCGGTGGTGATGCTGGTCGCGAAGGTCTGCGCCCGCCCGATTTCTATGCTCTTTGGATTGCCCGGTGCGTTGTTAGGGCGGACTGTTCAAGCGACGCCTTACCGTCATGGGTTTACAGCCGGCGCACTGATGACCGGGCTCGCGTTGATGATCGGAATCTGGACCAACGGCAGCGCAGCGATGCGAGATTGGCTCGGTAAGATCGAGTTCCCTGATACCTTTGCGTATGGATTGCCGTTGAGTGAAGAAGCCCAGGGGATTCTCGATGGGCTACCGTTTGTCGAGAAAACAAGTGCCATCGCGATGATCGCGGTCGAGACCGATGCGTTTGGTGTGAAGGGTTTAGCCAACTACAAAACGAACTTCATTGGCTTTGAGCCAGATTCATTCTTCGACATGGCCACGCTCGACTTTGTACAAGGCGACATGGAGACCGCTCGTGTTCGACTCAACGCTGGTGGTAGCGTGATCGTTGCGCGGGAGTTCCTCGTTGCGCGTGGGCTTGGTGTTGGCGATACCTTTGAGTGTCTTGATGCCAAGGATGAGCCTCACCGGTTTGAGATTGTTGGGGTGGTGACTTCGCCTGGTCTTGAGCTTGTATCGCAGTACTTTGATCTGGGCGATAACTTCGTGAATCAAGCAATTGGATCAGTCTTTGGCTCGCGGGATGACATGATTAAGCACTTTGGAATGCGAACTGTTCAGTTGATTCAAGTTGAGATAAGCGATGGCATCGACGACGAGGTCGCGGTCGCAGAGATGAGGCATTCACTGCTGGGCGCGGGTGTGCTCAATGTCGGATCTGGTCGAGCGATTCGAGAGCAAATAGAGGCGGTGTTTTCATCAACTCTTGTCGTGTTCTCAACCGTCGCCCTTGGCGCGATGCTCGTCGCGTGCTTTGGGGTTGCAAATCTTATTGTCGCCGAGGTGAACGCCCGCAAGTTCGAACTTGGCGTGCTGCGAGCCGTGGGGGCATCGAAAGGGCAACTCGTTCGGCTCATCTGTGCCCAATCACTCTTGATTGCGATCACTGCATGTATACTTGGCACAGCGTTGGGCATACAGGCTGCGTGGGGCGGGCAAGAAACCAACCGCCAGGTCATCGGCATCGATCTTTCGATGACGCTTCCATTCAAGGCGATTGGGGTCGCGTGGGCGATCGCGATAGTCCTCTCGTTGGCAGCCGCGGCACCGAGCGCAATGAAGCTCAACGCGAGTTCAATCCGGGAACTGCTGAGCGGCAAATAAGCCAAATACAAGTTTGTGACACACATGTGACAACCGACTGGGCGGTTGTGTGGTATGGTCTTGTATGAAACGAACACGAAACACTCATTCGTTGCGTGCCTTCTGCGGGTTGGTGGTGATGGCCTGTTCAGGGTGGTCGCTCGCTGGTAGTGGAGAAGAGGATCACGCCTCCAAAGATATCATGTGGCTGACTGACGGGGCCAGGTTTAGATCGTTCATCGGGTGTGGCAACAGCGGGGAGTTCTCCCAGCCTCCTCAGTTCGGGGTGGTCATCAACGATGCCGGCGAGATCATCGAGTATCGCCGACATGAAACATGGGTTCGGACATATTCTGAAGAGCTCCTCATGCTCTCATCCTTGCCAGACTCACGGGCAATCCCAAAGCGCACCATCATCACCAATGCCCACCGTTTAACCTACAAATCTGATCTCGTGCCCCATCAAATCGGTAATGGGTGGCTGATCTGTGAGCGGAATCGTGGGCGTGGCGGAGGGGTGATGCGCGACAATCATCAGATCGATCGGTCGAGCACCAAGCAGGATAAGTTTTTCTATGTCAACGACACGCTAGAGATAATCACCGATATCCAATCCCATCTCGGGCTCCGGCTTCATGGTCAAAAACTGATCGGGTTTGTCGGCCCAACCGCCATCCCGGTTGTTCAAGAGCCGAAGACTCGGCTCCAACGCATCATCACCAAGAAGAACAGACCCTCAAAGAACGCATTTTTACAAGTTGATATTGAGCAACGAAACTTCGATCATCCCAGGTTTGTCAAAGCCATCCAACGCGGTCGTACTTGGATCTATGATCCCATTACCGATACGAAGGTGCAGGATGTCTTTGTGCTTCGTAGTTGGCCAAGCAATAAAGAGTTGATTCTGTTCAACTCCCGAGAAAGGGAGTTGATGAGTATCTAGCGAGTCGATGATATGAAGTTTGATCCGATCGCCACGCTTGGATTCCGGATGACGCCTGTGTTTCTTACCGGCGAGCACTATCTGTTGTGCAACGATCGTGTGGCTGGCGACGCAGCGGGGCATCGTATATTTAAGGCATTTCGGGTCATCCTTGATCCTGATGAAGACACATCCAATCGGCTCGTCGAGTTCAATGCTTCGTGGATCAAAAACATCGAGCACAAATCCATTGGCCCGCTCTACGGCGTACGAAACCAGAGTGACGAACTGGTGATTATCGACGCAAGATTTGAGCCGATTATGACCTTCGATGCCATCTATGATCTTCGCCGAATCACAAGTTCGGGGAATGTACTCATCGTCGATCGCGAAACTCATGTCTTTTCGTACTTCGATGCACATGGCGAACTGATCCGCGATTACGATGTTGCAGTATTGCTCGAAGAATAGAGCGTCCGGTATTTGGAAATTATCATCAAATCCGTGAATCCGATGTAACCAGCCGGATATTGCTGGGTCTATATCTGTGCAATGTCCAAAATGAACACCAGTTTGCCAGTCTCTATATGCCTTGGTGGCTGTGTTTCGGGTTTGTCCAAGCCACAGCAGTGGGGCAAGTTTATGGGATTTGGGCAAAGAAGGAGCCCTTTTCGTATAATGTGACGAACCAGTATGCGTTCCAAGATTTGAGACCAGGTGTGTGATGATGAATGATGTACCTAAGATTGACGGGTGTGCGGTGCGAACCGATGAGCAGGTGATCGTTGATGTGCTCGGAGGGAACACATCTGCATTTGAGCTACTGATGCGCCGTCACAACCAAAGGCTCTATCGACTCGCCCGGGCAGTCGTTGGTGATGACAACGAAGCCGAAGAGGTTGTTCAAGAAGCATTCGTCCGCGCCTACGGGGCATTGTCTAAGTTCGAAGGGCGATCGACCTTTGGGACATGGATGACCCGGATCGCCTATCACGAAGCACTGCGGAGCCGAAGCAAACGCAAGCGGACCAGCCTTCGCGATGCCAATACGCTCGATCAATCAACCAGTGCTTTGCAGAGTCCGGTAGAGAGCGTACTATATAAAACGGAGGCTCGCAAGATGATCACCCAAGCATACGACAAGCTTTCAGCAACTCACCGAACCGTCATTATGCTTCGCCTTATCGAAGGCATGAGCACCCGTGAGACCGCCGAGTGCATGCGAGTATCGGAGAGTAATGTCAAGGTATTGCTCCACCGCGCAAAAGCCAAGCTGGTCGATGCCATCGAAGAACGCTCTATCCCAGAACTCCGGGAACAGTTCTCATTCGCCGGCGAACGGTGCGATCGGATTGTTGCAGGGGTGCTCGAGAGACTGATGAACTAGAGTTGTTTTCATACGAAGAAGATCAGGTATTCCTATTGGGACATAGGGTTCGAGTTGTAAATTTATTTCATCTATACATCAGTCGGTATTGATCAGATTCGCGATGCGTTCACGGGTGTGCTGCTCGAGTAGGTCGATCACGCCGGTGACATTGTACTGAGCGGTGTCAATCACGATCGCATCGTCTGGGCAGACCAGCGGCCCATCGGATCGATTCGAGTCGATTTCATCGCGTCGGACAATTCGTTCGCACATCTCACCGATACCTACCGTGTCGGCGACACCAAGTTGATCGATCCTTCGTTTGGCACGGACTTCCGGGTCGGCATCGAGATAGAACTTGATCGCGGCGTCGGGGAATACCACCGAGCCTTGATCGCGTCCTTCGGTGACGAGCCGAGGGTGTTGGGCACCGATTACGCGTTGTTTACGAACCAAATGATGACGCAACTCAGGGATTGCAGCGACAAACGACACACGCTTCGTCACATCGTCATTGCGGATGCGATGGTCGATCGGGGTATCCCAAGCAAGTATCGTCGGCGGATCTTGCCGCCAATCGAAGTGAAGATCCGCGCCGAGCACCAACGAAACGAGCTCGCCTATTTCGTCTTCATGGATATCACGATCGATCATAATGGCAGCGGCTGCCCGATACATCGCGCCGGTATCGAGGAAGTCGAGCCCGAGTCTTAACGCGAGCTGCCGAGCAACGGTAGATTTGCCCGTGCCCGCTGGGCCGTCGATGGTGATGATGACTGGGTGGTAGGTTGGCAACTGCGACCCCGCGGATTCGATAAAGGAAACTAACTCAGCTTGCACAGCTTGAGCTGGTGCGTTCGTTTGCGATTCGGTTCGTGAACCAGACACTTGGACCCCCAAAAGCTGAAACCATGAAAACCTATCTTATAAACTCTTCATATCAACACTTCAACTACTCCGTCGCTGCAGCGATGGCGGCTTGGATCGCCTCCCTTGTCTGCATTACTCCTAGTGTACCATCATCATCCCCCCGGTAGTCAAGGGAAATCGTGCCATCGAATCCAACAGCCTTTATAGCCCCAACAAGCGGGTTCAGGTCGTATCCCTTATGCACAGGAGGCAGATCATCGTCCATGGCTTCGAGCTCAGCAGCGAGCGCATCCAAGCCGGTAAGCCCCTCAGCCATCTCCATCGAAGCATCATCAGGCTCAGCTTCTTCGAAGCCAAGCGTCGATGCGTTGACCACCGTGGCATATGGTGTGAGCTTTCGCAGATACCCAACAGGGTCGCCAGTTGCTGCAGCTGTCGCAAAGTCAGGGTGCGTGCCGATGCGGAATCCGCCGATCGCCTTGACCATATCGGTCACGCGTTGTGCATCATTCAACAGCCCGTTGCTCGGTGAAAGCAGCACATTCATATCGATTTTGTCTGCGATCTCAAGCACACGCTTCATGCGTTCGATTGCAAGCTCGTAGTTCTTGTCGGTATCTTTGGCTTTGATCCCGATCGAGATCGAGTTGCAACCGAGCAGATTCGCTGCGGTGATTATGCGTTTGACCCGCTCAACCGCTGCGTCACCAGCATTTTCTTTGGCATCAGCCAAAGCCAACGCACCGGGCTCAGTGAGCATCAAGCAGGTGCACCCACACTTGTCGCCGGTATCTCTAATTCGCTCGATGTCAGACTTGCTCATCCCCTTGAGCAGATCCGTCGAGAGATTGAGGGCTCGTAAATCTAAATGTTCATGCGTATAGCGTGGCAGATCAACAACTTGCACCGCCCGCTTGCCTCTTCGTTTGAGTACATCACGGATCGAGTTGACATTGAGTGAGAACATCATCGCGAGGAGTGTAGGTTCAAAATCAGGTCAATGAGCATTTCATCGCAGCCCAGTACCAAGAAAAAACTGAGCTCATATTCTTCATACTCAGTCCAATATTCAGACCTATTCTACGCGCTGAATCTCGATCCCCTTGGGAATCGCTCGTTGGAACGACTTGCCGTATCCCGTCTTGACAAACCTTGGATCAAGCACCACGACTTGCCCCTCATCCGTCGCAGATCGAATCAATCTTCCAAACCCCTGCTTGAATCGAATCACTGCTCTTGGCAACGAATCATCCCGGAACGGATCGCCGCCAAGTTCTTTGATCCGTTCGCCCCGTGCTTCAACAATCGGGCGGTCCGGCGGCTCAAACGGCAGCCTTGTAATAATCACATTCCGCAACGCCGACCCACGCACATCAACACCCTGCCAGAAGCTCGCAGCTCCAAACAGCACCCCTCGCTGACAGGCTCGGAATTCATCGAGTATTTCTGTCCGCGAGCCGTCCTTGCCCTGGGTCCATACCCGCATGCCCAACTCTTCGAACTCTCGCTTGAGCCGATCGCTGGTTTGGTAGAGCAGCTTGAAACTCGTAAATAACACAAATGCCCCGCCATCGGTTTTGATCACCTGATCCCG
>JAESSR010000230.1 GCA_016764015.1 Phycisphaerales bacterium | reverse complement strand
GGTTCTGGCCGGCTCGCTTGGGCAAGCCTGCGGGCCGATGGATGAAGCTGCTCAAAGAGCGACGCATCGCTGCAATCACAGGCACCAATGATTTCAACGAGCCTGAGATGGGTGTCCGCAAGGACTTACTTTCTCGTGACGGCATCGAAATCCGCCTGGACATTATCGAGGGGATGGCCCACGCCATGCCTACGAGTGCGCAGTTTGGCGATGCGTTCAAGTGGGTCGACGAACCTCGCCGAGACTCGATGGTCGCAGATTTCAAACAAGCCAAGGAACTGCTCAGCGAGTTCAATAAGAAGCATGACATCGACAACATCGATAATGCCCCGGATGCTGAAATGTCGTTGAGCGATCGCAAGACCCTCATCGAGATCATCACCCTCGCCCCTTGGACCGAACCCGCATGGGAGGCTGCGAATCAATTGGGATATGACCAGCCAGACTAAGCCTTGGGCAACTCCCCCGTACCAAGCGGGAGTAAGGCCCACCAATGAACAAGGAATCAAACAACTGATCTGTACCCGCATTCCGTGCAAAGATCAGCTTGCATCGGATAGGTGCAGCGGATACACAAGCCATCGCGTTGGCGGCGGAGTTGTCTTCGATGGACGATAAACCATCGATAGAACAGCCAGTAGCCCAATATGTAGAAGGTAGTCGCAGAGAGGCTTCCGTATTTGAGACCCAGTATCGCACCCACTCGGTAGTCATCTTTGACCAACGGGTTTGCTGCCTCGTTAGAGACATACTCTCCGAATGTGAAACGGTAATCGGACACATTGTAGTTTTTTTTGAGCCAAATACCGAAGTGCCCCTCGGGCAAGAAAACTTTGCTGATCTCGGCGAGCGCGTCGGGATGGAGTTCATCTGGAAGATTCAGAGGGCGATTGGTCACGCTGAAATGGCGGGGTTCGTTGTCACCCTTTTTTCGATGATCTCGTTTGATCGAATCGAACTTGAATATGATTTTTGTTGGACGAGTATCTGGGAGCGTTGGATGCTGCAAAGTACTGATATAGATGAAGATGCGATATTCATCTCTGTGTGTTGCCTTGGTGTTTTCCGATGGTGCCGAACCATCTTCCATGTTTGGAAATGCTCTAACAAACTCGTTTGGCCCGGTCGTAGGATTGCGTGGGACCCAACCCGTGTGGTAGATGTATGTTGCATTCAAGACTACGCCGATCACCGACGAAGCTATCAATACCAACACGAAGAGGATCAGCGTATTGCGAGTTCGTTTACATTGAGTTGATCGAGGCGCATTCATCCATACAGAGTGTACACCGCGTGTATGAGAGCTGTATTAGGCCGTGTCTGACGGCTCCAAAGCTCTGAGGTATCGGTCGATAAAGGCGAGCTTGAGCATGCTCATGAAGTTCGTCGCCAGCTTCTCATATCGTGTACTCAAGCGACGGTTCACCTTGAGCCAGCCGATGCATCGTTCCACCACATTTCGACCTCGATATGCAGACTTACTAAACACCCGTCGGCCATCACGATGGAGTTGATCCGATCGCTGAGGAATCAAATCCCAGATGCCTCGCTTCTCGCACCATCGCCGCACCTGCGGATAGCTGTACCCCTTGTCGCCCATCACCCACATCGGCTTGCGATACTTGGGACGCACCGCATCCATCGCCGACTCAAAGCTCTTGCATTCATGAGATTGACCCGGCGAGAGCACCGCCGCCAAAGGCAAGCCATTGCCACAAGTCACGAGGTGGATCTTGGTGCCCCACCCCCCGCGTGAATAACCCCCAAGCTGTAAAAACGGGCATGGTCGTTGGGCTCGCTGGGCCTGTTTTTTTCGGGACTTCCGACGCACCCGCCGCCGCGACATGACCACGCACATTGCTCCCATCGACACACCAAACATCCCAATCAATGAAGCCTTCTTTGTCGAGTTTCAATCGTAGACGATCAAGAATCTTGTCGATGGTGCCGTCGTCGGTCCAGCGTCCGAATCGGTGATAGACAGATTTCCATGAGCCGTAGCGTTCGGGAAGATCACGCCAAGGCGATCCCGATTTGAGAATCCACATCATGCCGTTAAGGGTGGTGCGATGATCGTTCCACTGCCCGCCGGGCTTCTTTCGAGGCATGATCGGCGAGATGAGTTTCCATTGCTCGTCGGTGAGTTCGTATCGTCGTAGCGGTGGCATCCGTGATCTCCTTGATCCAAGCCGATTCCTTGGCTTCGTTGAAGATCAGTATCGCAGATCAAACACAAACGCGCAACCCCGCTCATGCGCCAAACAAAGGAGCCGTCAGACACGGCCTAGTCCCCTCCACTTTCCAGCCCACCAAGTGCCTATGGATACTTCAGACCCTTTTGCCCGACGAAGCCTGTAGATAGAGCCTGTACCTTCTGCATTTACCTGTTTGATTGAATGATGGCACTTGATGCTTGGTCAATTTGGCTAGTTTGTTGCGCCGTATCCATCGCATGACTGCCCTGTATTTCTTGTTGTCATCCATCTTTGTTCCGAAAAAAAGCAGCATCGTCTGGCATTGACTCTTTCCCCAAGTCCCCTCTTTGCCTGGGTACTTCTCTAACTCGTAGAGCATACAGGCGTAGACCTGTATCAGTTCCTCTTCCTTAATTTTGTAGAGGCTCTTGATCGTGTATGGGGTTGAACCTTTGGCAGTGTATCTTCTCTTCCTCATCTTCTGGTCATGGGATAAGCCTGCTCTCAATCCGTTCTCTTCTAATTTTTTCTGTACTATGTGAGTAGCTTGGGGTATGTAGTCCTCCGCGTTGCTCTTTGCCTTTGACGGGTCGAATGTCTCAGACTGATACTTGTAGCAATCCTCGATACTGTGGTCGTCGGTGTTCCCGATCTTGAGTCCTGCATCCTCATATGCCTTGGCTGTCTGTGCGAGGCTTGGCAAGGTTTGATGCTGGCTGTAGTAGGTTCTCAGGTAGTGGCTCGTGAACTTTGTAGCTCTCTTGAAGGTATCCGTTTCTACGCCAATAAGGGCTTGTTCTGGATTAGTACACCCCAATACATTTGCATATATACCTACGGTAGTAGAGGGCAACGCCTCGGATGAACTTGAGGGATGGGATGATGAAACCGATGTGGCGGTATTCTTCGCAGAAGAATGAGAACCATCGACTGCTCTTATCTTCTCTTGGCCTGAAGCTGAAGCAAGAAAATCCTGCGCCTGAGAAATTAAACCGGAACAGGAAGAATGAGAATTGGTTACGGATAAAAAGAACTCCATATCCTCTCTCGTTTGTGGTCGTGACACCTTACCCCATAATCCACATCCACCTTTGATTATCTGTCGTTTATGAGTCAGAGGAGGGCAACCCCTTACTTCGTTGCACTGGGTAGGGACTTGACTAGTAATAGACCCAATCAATTGCTGAAGCTGTTCAATATCCTGACGGATTCTTTTATTAGACGCTGACCGATGCCATGACAGAAGCAGATACCCATGCAGCCCCGAACCAGTTGTTGATGGTTCCCAGTAGATTTGAGTATCAGGAAAGATTGCAGTAATCAGGTCTCTGCATTCGTAGACAAAGCTGATAGGTAGGTTGGTATGGTTGTCAATATCGAAGTGGAATAGGCCGACCCGATGATTCACGATGATTGGGCAACGGGTGGTATAAGCACATTCTGTCTATCTCTTCTGGCGCAGCAAGTAGATGCTCGTGAATGTCCCGAGCCTTCATCTTCCAACTGTTACGGATAGCGGGCGCACCCTTGGATTCATCGAACTGTGAATTGTTGTATGCCCGTCGAGTACAGGTTGGCTTGCAGATTTTGCCGCCACCGATGACCGAGCGATAGCGGGCAAAGTACCCGCCCCATACCATGCTGTCTGTGCGAAGCTCTTTGTTCTTTTTACCACCGATGAGCCGAAGTCTGTACTCCTGATAGTTCTCTCGCCCGTACCGTTGATTGCATAATTTTTGATTGCTCATCGTTC
>JAESSR010000229.1 GCA_016764015.1 Phycisphaerales bacterium | reverse complement strand
GGGGGTCTTGCATTCTTCCCCATTATCTATTGCCCATTGCTTTTTTCATGAGAGACCCCCTCCGTCTGCTGCGCAGGCACCTCCCCCGGAAGCCCGGGGGAGGCGATATTCCAAACCATCAGACACGATCTAGGTGCCCACTTCTCTCCCCCGCGCAGTTCTCGCGCCATCGGTGTGCCGTACTCAAAATCTGGGCACAATCCCCCCCTCTTGCAAAAGCCTCTGTTTAACCGTGCCGATCCACAAACCGTGACTCGACATCGGCTCGGCTCACAATGATCACACAACACCTCTGATTCAGAGAAGGAAACAACACATGTTCAACACACCATTCGCATCAAACTTCCCAGGCACCGGCTTCCCAGGTTTCTCAGGCGGGTTCCCGTCAAACTTCAACGGCAACTTTGGCGGCAACAGCTTCCCGGGCGCTTGGAACTGGAACTCAGGTTCAACACCTTGGTCAGGCTTTGGCGGCAACTTCGGCAGCCAGAACTGGAACACTCCATTCAATGGCTGGAACAACTCGTTCAACGGGTTCCAAGGCTCCAATAACTGGAACACCCCGTTCTCAGGGTGGAACAACTCGAATGGTTTTAACGGCTTCAATGGTTTCGGCGGCAACTTCGGCGGACAGAACTGGAACACACCATTCAACGGCTTCCAAGGCGGGAACCAGTTCAATGGCTTCGCTCCATCATTCAACGGCTACAACAACAACGCAGGTTGGAACAACGGCTGGAACGAAGGAACTGATTGGAACAACGAAGGCAGCTTTGAATCAAACGCTCCATTCAACGGGTTCGCACCATTCCCGGGCGCATTCAACCCATCATTTAATGGCGGCTTTAACGGCGGCTTCAACCCAAACTTCGCTGGCACCCAAGCAGCCTAACGAATCTGCTTAAACAAGCACCCATCGGCCCCAAACCGATACCAAAGGGCAGCATTCGTGCTGCTCTTTTTCATGTGTTCAGATAAAACGAACCTATAATCTGAGTATGAAACTCCGATTCCTCGGCACCGGCACCTCGGCGGGCATTCCCATCATCGCGTGTGATTGCCCAACATGCACTTCGACCGATCCACGCGACAACCGAACCCGGACGAGCGCGACCATTGAGTTCACCGATCCTGATGGGATCGAGCGTGTGATTTTGATTGATACATCGCCGGACCTTCGCCAGCAGGTACTTCGTGAGAACATCTCACGCATCGACGCCATCTTGTATACGCACAATCATGTTGACCACATCTTCGGGCTCGACGAGGTTCGTCGGTTTAATGAGGTCATGAATCAGCCCATCAACATCTATGCGAATCAGCACACGATGGATGCACTTGGCCGGGTGTTTCAGCACATCTTTGAGCCTCACAAGAATGTGCAGAAGTCGTTCATCGCCAAGCTGGTGCCCAACATCATCGAGCCATTCAAATCGTTCACGCTCTTTGGGCTCACGATCACGCCTGTGACGCTCAATCATGGGAAGTTGCCGATTCTTGGATTTGTATTTGAATCAGATCATCATGCAGATTCTGAGCTGCTGCCTTTGGCGTATTGCACGGATGTTTCTGATATCCCAGCAACCACTTACGCTGCCCTTAAACCTACAAAAACACTCGTTCTCGATGCGTTGCGTCATCGCCCGCACCCGACCCACTTTACAGTGGCGCAGGCTGTTGAAGCTTCAACTCGGATCAATCCTTCTCGGACCTATCTGGTGCACATGACCCATGATTTGCTCCATTCGACGACCGATATGGAGCTCCCAGACGGTATCTCTCTCGCATTTGACGGGTTAATTCTCTCTTGACCCCCTAAATTGGGGAAACCGTATTGACATCTTCTTCATTTGTGGCATCCTCAGGTTGGCAGTCATGTTGTTTGTCAGCCGAACCAAATCTAAAGAGAGGAACCAGTCATGTCAGAAGCACCACGCGAGAACAATCCCTCGAGCAGCATCCCTCACATGACTTCCCTCTCGATTGCTTTTCCGATGAACTTCGAATCAGCCAATCCCGAATCAAACGATCCTCGACGGGCGACTACCAAAGCAACCAAAGCCAACCGCGCCCCGCATCGTCATGACGCGGGGAAGTAGGCTCACTATCTCATAGGTACACACGAGCCGCGACCGGTCCTTTGGAAGCGGTTTTTATATGCGCTCAACTTCGAGTGGCACGAGTTTCTGGGCGAGCACATCGACCAATCCCAGGTCAGTGAGTTTCAGGCTTGGAATCACAGGCAATGGCAAAAAACTCAGAGGCATGAACGGGTCTTCGATCGGACAGCCGATTGCTTGAACGCTCGAAAGCATTGCGTCTTGCTGGGCGATGACGGTCATGGCGTCGGCATCGGATATGAGGCCTGCGATGGGGAGGGGGAGGAGGCTGAGCACTTTGCCGTGTTGAACGACGCATTGGCCGCCGCCGACGGCTTCGAGTGCTTTGGCGGCGATCGTCATGTCTGAGTCATTCGTGCCAACAACCGCGAGGTTGTGGGCATCATGACCAACCGTGCTTGCCAATGCACCGTCTGTGAACCCGAAGCCGGTGACGAATCCGAGCCCGATACCTGTCGATTTGCCATGCCGAGCGATGACGGCAAGTTTGAGGATGTCTCTTGATGGATCGGCGACATATTGACCATCGTTTATACGGGGCTCGGTGTGGAGTTCGCCGGTGATGAGTTGGTGCGGGTCGGCTTCGATGACGCGGATCTGTTTTACGCCTGCTTTAGCAGCGATTTTGAGTGAATCGCTGTTGAATGATGGACTGAGTTTCACAGAATCTCGGCTGATGGCATCGCCGGGCTTGGCTACCGATTCGAGGGCATTGTCTGAGATGATTCCGTCTTTGGCGATCTGCGTGCCTTGCCAGTAGACGCTTGTCGGGCGGATATCGGCGAGGTCATCAAACACGATGAAATCGGCTTGGCGACCTGGTGCGATGGCACCAATGTCGGGTTGGTAATAATGGTCGGCGACATGCAATGAACCCATCGCGAGGGCCGTCACTGGATCAAGCCCGAGGGCGATGGCTTTACGGACGACATGATCGATGTGCCCCTGGCGATGAAGATCGCCGGGGTGGCGGTCGTCAGTACAGAAACAGAATCGGGTGGCGTTTTGGTCATTGACGACGCTAACCAAGGCTTCGAGATTGCGGGCGGCACTGCCTTCGCGGAGGAATACACGCATGCCGAGTGCTACTTTTTCGCGTGCTTCTTGGGGTGTTGTACATTCATGATCGGAGTTGATCCCGGCGGCGACATACGCCCAGAGATTCGGACCGACCAGACCCGGGCAGTGCCCATCGACCATTGCCCGATCAAGACCGAGTTGGACCTTGGTGAGGACTGATTCGTCTCCGAGGAACACACCCGGGAAGTTCATCATCTCGGCGAGGGCGACGACTCGGGGATCGTTGAAGAGTGGTTCGAGATCAGCAGCACTCAACTCGGCACCGGAGTTTTCAAATCTTGACGAGGGCACACACGATGAGGCGGCGAACATGATGTTCATCGGCAAGCCCACACTCGCGTCCATCAAGAGTTGGATTCCGGGCATGCCGAGCACATTGGCGATCTCGTGGGGATCAAAGACCACCCCGGTCGTGCCGTGCGGGGCGGCGACCTTGACAAACTCTCGGGGCATCATCATGGTGGATTCGACATGCATGTGGGCATCGATGAGCCCGGGGGCGAGGTATCGCCCTTGGAGGTCGATGGTTTCCTTGGCTTGCATCGGCGATTGACCCACGGCGACGATCCGCCCTTGGTAGACAGAAACGGCGGTTTGTTCGATCTGGCGGGTAAATACATTGACCACCTGCCCGTTGATGAAGACCGTATCGGCGGGTTGGTCGCCGCGTGCGACGGCCATCAGTTCTGGGCTGGTTCTTGAAATCATCGAATCATTCTCCTTGAGCCTGAGAGTGTATGGGTGCCGCTGAAAGGGCTGCTGGAATGAATGAATAAATTGGGCGTGCTTTGGTGATCGTCGCGTTTTTCAGGCTCCCAATTTGGCGAATAAGCGCCTACGATCTCCGCCCATGGGTAATACACAAGATATCAAGAAGCGGATGAACGCGGTCAACAACATCAAGCGGATTACCCGCACGATGCAAATGATTGCCACCTCGAAGTTTTCACGCGCACAGACGGCTTCGGTCGCTTCGCGTCCATACACCGAATCTATCTTTGGGCTCGTTGCCAAGCTCGGCGAAGCCGGCGTTGGTGAAGGGCATCCGCTGCTGAGCAATCCAGATGCTGACGCACCAGAACTCACATTGGTGATCTCTGCGGATCGTGGATTGTGCGGGCCTTATAATGGCTCGATCACGCGGGCTGCTATCAAGCATCTCAAGGCACAGGTCGGCGAGAACAACATCCTTGAAGTCGTCGGCAAGAAGGGCTCGAACGCGCTCAAGTTTGCTGGATTCAAGGACTACACGCTGCACACACACTTTGGTGATAAGCCGACATACGAAGATATCGAGAAACTCGCTGGTGGGTACATCGAACGATTTATCGCGGGCGAAATCTCTGGGGTCAATATCGTCTACATGAAGTACTTCTCTGCGGGCCGACAAAAGGTGACGACCCTCCAGTTGTTGCCATTCTCAACACCAGAAGCTGCTCAAGACGACGAGCCGGCCATCGGCTTCACCGATGTGTATGAGTTCTCACCCGATGCGGATTCACTGCTCGACTTCTTGCTCCCGGCGGCAGTCAAAGCAGTCACCTTCCAGTGCTTCAATGATGCGATTGTTTCCGAGCACATCGCACGGATGGTGGCGATGAAGGCTGCGACGGACAACGCGGGCAAGATGGCTCATCTGCTCAAGCGCAAATTCAACCGTATGCGTCAGGCACAGATTACTACAGAGCTCACCGAGATCATCTCGGGTGCCGCGGCTCTGGAATAGGCTGTATTCAAGAACAAACCAGTTTATAAGCCGCTCCTTATTGGGGCGGTTTTTTTATGTAGTTCTTTACTTTGCTGGCGGCTGGACGATCTTGATCAGGAATCGTTCGTTGCTCGCGATCAGCTCGCTCAAGACCAGCGTCGCCTGCTTTGCATCAATTTCGCTGTAGCCTTCGCGGATATTCCAGAGGTCTTCGACCCGGCGGTTGTTGACCCCGAGCATGCTCAGACGCAGGCTCCAGTACTCTGGCGAATCAAAGTAGTGATCGATCGATTTGACCAGCCTTGTTTGCACTCCAGCGAGCTCCTCTTGGGTGATCCCGTCGATAATGAGCTGGTCTATTGTCTCTTCGATAATGCTTCGAGCCTGCGAGAACTGGTCTTGTGTGCACCGGACACGAACCATGAGAAACTCGCGTCCTTCAAGCTCCGATGAGGTCCAGACATTCGCTCGTATCGAACCATCGAATCCTTTGGCAGAGGCTCGTTGTTTGAGTTGATCCGAGAGCACCATCGACGCGAGGATCATTGAACGAAGCGAGTCGAGCGATCGATCAACTTGGCCAACAAAGCCGACGGCGAGCCCGGACTCGTTGACTTGTTTGCATTCAACCTGCGCCTCTTGCATGCTTGTGAGCAGGCTTGGGTTTGAAATCGCTATCGGCTTGTTGAGTTGTGCGCGTTCTCGCTTGACCAAGGTACCCAGGAGCGATGAGCCATCTTCGAGTACCTGTTGGGAACCGAGCGAGCCGGTGATGGCGATGTCGATCTGCCCGTTGCGTACGATCTGGGTGAGTACACGCTGGGCATCATCGAGTGTGAGATTCTGTGCATCGACACCCCGGCGTGGCGCGTTGGAGTACATCGCTTCGAGCCCGTTGTCTACGGGATCCGATGGTCTTTGCGTTCGCTCGCTTTGCCAGTCGAGGAACGCGTCCTGTTCAATCAATGGACGGTGTAAGAGTGTATAGGCGAGTTCCATCGCTTGGTTGATTGATTCGGACGGGGCATCGACACTGAGCCGAACATACCCTGCTTCGTGCGTCGCGCGAACCTTGAGTTGATGTTCACCCATGTATGCAAGGATCGCACGATGCCCGCGGGATTCGGTCGCTGGAGTGTTCCATGCGATGATCGCAGCGGCTCGCTGATCTTCGCTGAGGGCAGTATTGCCAAGACCGTTGCCCAGGCCGTCGCCGAGCCCAGCTCCCGATATTGTGACGCGCAGGGCAATCCGATGAAGAGATGCGTGGTTGTCTTTGGTCTGGGAGTTGGGTGATCCCATCTCACGAACCCAGAGCTCGACGCCATTGCGCAGCTTGGCATCCCACACACCAGACTGCGCGTGCTGGGAGATTTCGATGATTTCATTTGTCTCGCCAGCCAAACCCGAGCTTGGGTACGAATCGATCAACGATTCAGCGAGTTGTTCCATCCACTTTGGATCAATAGGATCGATCGGCGATGCCATCGCATCATTGACAACACGAAGCACATCGCTCGAATCGATTCCATCTTCTCTTTGAGCCACCAATGCGATGTAGCTGGCTTGGGATGTATCTACGAGTTGGCGGACTACTCGTTGAACTTCATCGTCGCTGAACTGGCTCATGATATCTGTCGTGAGTTGATCCCATCGGACCATGTCGATCATCGGACGACCGGTCGTGACCTGCCAGTGAACCAATCCTATCCGATCGCTATTGGCAAGCCCGGTCCAATCGTCGGCATCGCGATGCCACCGTGCCAAGAGCGATCGACGCGCTCGGCTGACTTCATCGGCGGCTGCGCCGTCTCTGCTCAATCGATCACACTCTTTGACAATAAACTTGATTGATTGATCCCATTGCCCTTGGGATGAATCGATGCCAATCTGGAGCACATCAATCTGACCAAACAAATCGATCTGATCAACTTCTACCTCGCTTTGCGCCCCGAGCACCTGCGTGCTCTGTCGCGCGAGTCGATGACGAACAATCTCGCCTGCGACTCGGCTGAGCACTGTTTTCTTCATGTCTTGGTTGGTGAACCGTCCAGCCTTTGCTGACCAAGATTGTGAGCGAAGATCATCTGAGGCATACTCCCGATCGCGGAACCAAACGGCGGCTGCCTGTTCGAGCTCGAACCCTGGGTCTTCGTGGAGCACACAGCGCATCGACACATCATTCTTCATGCGTCCGTCGATGGTCGTGCTTGGGTTTCGACGAGCGATTGAGCCCAATGATTTGGCAGCTTGGGTTTCGATCGCTTTGGGATCAACCGGGCCGATGACGATCAGGGTTGCTTGGCCGGGGTGATACGCCGAGGAGCCGAACGCGCGCACTTGATCTGGAGTGAGCCGGCTGAGTTCTTGAATGCTCGCTTGTGGGAACCGTTCGCCGAAGCGCGTCCCCCCAAGAAGCTTGGGAAGCCATACTCTTCGAGAACGGGTGTCGGGCGATGGGTCATTGGCTATTGACTCGGCGAGTGTCGAGATTTCCTGCTCTATTTGTTTGTTATCAACTTGAAGTGTGCCCTGCCCGAGTACATCGCCAAAGAATGACATCACCCGCTCGATCCCATCATCATCGCCCATGTGAACCTGCGCCATGAACGCTGCGTGATCGGGCGCAACAAATGAGCCTTGATAATGCCCGAGCCCATACTCTTGATCGGTGAGCAGTTCGTCGATCTCGTCGGGTGTGAAATTTTTAGTGCCCGCGCGGATCAATCTTTCAAGCACCATCGCTGACCCACGCTGATCGTCGAGCTCATACATCGAGCCCGCACGAACAATGAGCCATATCTGTACATCGTCTTGAGCGTATTGGTTTGTGGGGATCACGACAATTTCAAGCCCGTTGCTCAGCCCAATTCGGCGTGTGCCTTCTTGGTCATGGATCACTTCTTCATTGAGGAGTTGAGCATCGACAGCTTGAGCACTCGCCTCACATGCACCAACTCCGAGCACCGCGATACAAATGCCCAGGCCAATCATCAATGAGTTGAGTGTTCGATTCAGAATCACAAAGCTGCTCCGTTGCACAAACGAGTGCACCATGTATACCCCTGATCACGCGATTCGATTCATAATTCGACTCAAATCCGCATGAAACATCCTTAATTTGCACCCAACAAAGTCCCATCACCTCATCCATCGAGGATCGAGCAGGCCGATGTCCATTGCCCACCTTTACAACGGGTGGATTGTTCCCACTCGCCCGCAAGTAAACCCGCGATCGCTTTGTTGATTTTTTTGTGCACCTTGTCCATATTGATTGCATCCATCGCGATCGAGCCTTTGGTGCCGTCTTGGAGCAACCAATACTCGCAAACGCTGCCTGGGCCTGGATCACCGAACGCTTCGTTCAAGGCCATCGCGTAGATTCCGAGCTGGAGATCATCTTCCTTAGGCTCGGCGAGTTCCTTGCGGGCCTTGCCCGTTTTATAGTCAATCACCCGCCGACCACCAGAAGCGGTGGCATCAACACGATCGAGCACCGCGCGGATTTGATGCGTGACGCCCTCGCACACAAAGGGAAGCACCATCTTCTTTTCGAGCTCTTCGATGTGCACATCGTCGGCGTGCATCGAAGACCAGAGCACCCCCACCATCGCGATTGCTTGTTCGAGCTTGCTGGTATCGAGCTCGACATCGTTGGGCCAATGCCTGAAGAACTTTTCTTTGGTGAGTGATTCAAGTTTTTCGAGCCCGGGTGTTTGCTCGCCTTCTGCGTCGGCGATTCGCCATTGCTGATAGAACAACTCGAGGGCTTCGTGCACCGCCTTGCCGATGACCGCGTTGGTGGTTTCTTCGCTTGGTAGCCGCAAGACCTGCTCAACGAGATAGCATCGTGGGCAATGGAGATAGCTCGATATCTGTGTAAAGCTCAGCTTCAAAGGCCCGATCATCGGCGGATGCAATGACGACGACTTGGGTTCTTCTTTCTGCGCCAGGGCATCGACAAGCTGTTGAGCAAAGCCTGCCAGCTCATTGTCTTCAACCCAGCTTGGAACCTGGCCATCTCGCAACACAGCATTCACGACAGCAATTCGATCGGCGCAGGTGTTCAGACGAGCAGCCAGTTCATCACGATCGATCTCGCCGAGTTCCATCGCATCAATCGCTGCTGCTGCCAATCGGCGCTCGTCGCGCCGGGCTTGATCGAACACATCACGCATCCGGTTGGCAGCTTTAAACTCGGCTCCGAGCCTGCTGACCGCATCGTTGCCCGCAGCCGGATC
>JAESSR010000228.1 GCA_016764015.1 Phycisphaerales bacterium | reverse complement strand
TCCAAAAAATCGGACGCGCTGTCCGCGGGCTCGATGAAATCGTGGGCGATGTGCTCACCTTTGCTCGCGAAATGAAGACCAGTTGGCATCCATGCGATACATCCGCGATGATCGATTATGCGCTTGAACTGTGCTGTGCAGAAACGGGTGAATCAACGATTGTCCGCGATGATCTCGATGTCGATTCGTTCGAGTTAATGTGCGATTCCACACTGATCCAGCAAGCATTAGTCAATGTTTTACGAAACGCAGGCGAAGCGAACCGAGTCAGCGGCGGGCAACAAATCACCATTAGTGTGAACAGTTGCGAGATTGATTCCGGTGAACATCGGGTCGGTGGGATCGTGATCTCAGTGCGAGATGAGGGCGATGGAATCCCATCGCAAGTGATCGAGCGGATGTTTAATCCGTTCTTTACCACCCGAGCGACGGGCACCGGGCTAGGTTTGGCGATTGTGCATCGGATAATCGATGCGCATCGTGGCAAAGTAGAAGTAAAAAATAACAACGCGGTCGCCAACGATGAATATCGGGGCGCTTGTGTTGAACTGTATATACCAAAGACGCAGTCTGTGGTAGTCACTCGGAGCGAATCTGCGCCGAGGGTTGGAGAGATCGTGGTCAAGTCTCGGCAAGCCGAGGCTAATTTGTATGGGGTAAGCTGATATGTCGAGAGCGATTCTTGTAGTAGATGACAAAGAAATGATGCGTGACTCGATCGGGTCTACGCTGACCCGCGCCGGTTTTACGGTGCGTACAGCATGTGATGCCAAAGGGGCACTTAAAGAGATCGCCTCGCGTCGCCCGGACGCGGTCGTCACCGATCTTAACATGCCCGGCATGAGCGGGATCGAACTCGCTGGCGAGATTCAGTCGATCGACGACGACTTGCCCGTGATCCTCATGACCGCATTCGGCACCATCGAAACCGCGGTGCAGGCAATGAAAAACGGGGCGTATGACTACATCACCAAACCATTTGAAGGCGACGAACTGATCATCGCCCTCAAACGGGCGATCGGGCATGCTGCGGTGATCCGTGAGAATGCGATCCTCAAAGCCAATGTTGGCAGGGCAGAGGTCGGCAATAATCTGGGTGTATCGGGTCTCGATCGACTCATCGGCGACTCCGATGCGATGCGCAAGGTTCGTGAGCAGGTGCGAGCGGTCGCGGTCAGCCACGGCACCGTGCTCATCACCGGCGAGAGCGGCGTAGGCAAAGAAGTCGTCGCCCATGCGGTTCATGATTTGAGCCCACGAGTCGATTCGCCATACCTCGCGGTCAACTGCGCCGCGCTCAACGAGAGCCTGCTTGAATCCGAACTCTTTGGGCATGAAAAAGGTGCGTTTACCGGTGCAGACGCGCTTCGCAAGGGTCGCTTTGAGCTTGCAGATCAAGGCTCATTGTTGCTTGATGAGATTTCCGAGGTGTCGCCTCAGATTCAAGCCAAGCTGCTCCGGGTGCTTCAAGAGCGAGCCTTCGAGCGTGTGGGATCAAGCATAACGATCGGCGTCGATGTGCGAATCATCGCAACAAGCAATCGCGATTTGCCTCATGCCGCAGCGATGGGGGAGTTCCGTCAGGACTTGTTCTATCGGCTCAATGTGCTCCCGATTCTGATCCCACCATTGCGTGAACGATTGGATGATGTTCCGATGTTATCACAGTTTTTCATCGATCAGATTTGTCAGCGTGACGGTCGTCGTTGTTCACGATTCGATGATGAAGCGATCGGATTGCTCAAGGCATATCAATGGCCTGGCAATGTTCGTGAGCTTCAGAATATCTGTGAGCGAGCCGTTGTACTCAGCGATCACAAATCCACGATCATCACGCATTCGTTGATCGAGCCTTGGTTGATGACCGCTCGTCCGACACCCAAAGCAACGCCCTTGCGTGCTTCGAGTCTTAATGGACATGGCGCGGCTTCACGAATGACTGAATCGAAGCCGTTTGTTTCAAATCCAGTCGCTGCGAACGGTATCAATGGGCATCGTCCGATCGGGACTGCATCGAGCTTTACTGAACATAAACCCGTCGCTGAACCCGAGTTCCAGCCTGGTGACAGGACATTGGCCGATCTTGAACGAGATACCATCGTCGCGACCTTGCACCGATTCAACGGGCACCGTCAAAAAACAGCCAAGGCGCTGGGGATTGGCGTCCGTACACTCGGGCTCAAGCTCAAGAAATGGAAAGAAGAAAGCCTCGTATCTCAGAGTTTGTGAGCAGGAATCAAGCCCAAACGGGCTTGGTATGGGCTTTGCGGAGAATACACAGTGATCATCAATGACCTCAACTCAGCCGGAGCATTACCAACACTCGAAAAGATGTTCTTGTTCGCTGGTGCGCGTCAACGATTGATCGCAAACAACATCGCCAATATTGATACCCCAGGGTATCAGATGCAAGATGTTGATCCGCTCTCGTTTCAGAATGCACTTGGCGAGGCGATCGACCAACGCCGACGGGGCAACGGTGGGGCTTCTGGGCAGTTGGACTTTGGGCGAAATGCTCAGGTTCGAATCCAAGGCGATCGGATGGTGCTCACCCCCACATCATCGGGGACCAATATTTTAGCTCATGATGGGAATGATCGAGACCTCGAACGGCTGATGCAGCAACTCGTTGAAAATGCAACCGCCTTCCGTGTCGCGGCGGACCTGATGCGTCAGAGTCGATCACAACTCAAGCTCGCGATCGCACAGCGTGTGCTCTAACACTTAGTCAGTTAGGAAGATAGAACATGTACGGCTCACTCGATATCTCAACCTCAGGCATGATCGCCCAACGAACCCGCATGACGGTTATTGCGAACAATATCGCCAATGTGAATACGACTCAGAACTCGAAGGGCGAGTACGAACCCTACCTTCGCAGGGCGGCAATGCTCTCGCCAGCGGGTTCGGATGGGCAGCCGATGGGTGTGCAGGTGTCCGAGATTCAGATTATGCAGGACGCACTCAAGCCGGCTTGGCGTCCCGGGCATCCCAATGCCGATGACAATGGCAACATTATGGTTCCTGATATTGATACCACATCAGAATGGGTCAACGGGCTTGAGGCATCACGGGCGTACGAGGCAAATGTCGTCGCTGCCGAGGCAAGCAAGAGTATGATGGCCCAGGCGTTGCGATTGCTTGCATAATCTGCTATATTGTACCTGTGATTTGATCATGCGATTCGATCACACGATCCAGAATGACAACTGACAAACGGATTCAATCATGAGCGACCCACTCGGACTCATCTCAGGCGCAGCCAACACAAACCCTTATCCTGCGCAAGGTGCGCACAAAGGTATTGCGGGCAACGGGCAAGGGCCGAGCTTTAAGTCTGTGTTGATGGATAACTTGACTGAGGTCAGTTCGCTCCAAGCTGACGCGGGCAAGGCAGCCGAAGATCTGATGGCGAGAAGGCGTACTGATGTTGAAGGCGTGATTGCCGCTGCGAATAAAGCAGATTCTGCATTTAAGATGCTCCAGGCGATGCGGAATCAGGTCATGGAAGCATACGAAGAAGTTAAGCAGATGCGTGTTTGATTCTATTGATTTTCTCTTCCGAACACAGATGAGTGCGCAACTCCTGCTCCACTGAAACATCCTTGTATATTCCGATAAAAAGTATCCTTGTGTTATCAAGTTGTGCGCGTGCATCGGCCGATGATGCCTGTGCCGGCGCGGTTCTCGCGTGTCGGTGGTGCAAGGATTGCGCCAACTCGTGGCAGGAGGCCAAAGAGCGATGGACCAAATACGCCTAGCAATGGCAAATATCCAACAGCAGGTTGGCAAGATGGGAGCTTCGCAGAAGCTCCTGCTCGCGTCGCTCGTCGTCATCGCGACGATGACCCTCTTCCTTGTATCGCAATACGCAGCCAAGCCGGCAACCGTGGCTTTGATGGCTGCCGACGGACAG
>JAESSR010000017.1 GCA_016764015.1 Phycisphaerales bacterium | reverse complement strand
GATGGTAAGCGCGAGTGTTGTTTTACCCGAGGATTCAGGACCAAAGATTTCGACGATTCGCCCGCGGGGGATGCCTTTGCCGCCAAGGGCAAGGTCGAGCGAGAGGGCACCAGTCGAGATGCCCGGGATGCTGTTGTATGCCTCTTCATCGAGGCGCATGATCGAGCCTTTACCAAATGCCTGATCGATCTGGGCGAGTGCCCGGTCGAGCGCTTGCTTCTTTTGAGCTTCGTTGGCGGGGATGGGCTTGTATTCGATTGGTTTTTTAGACTTGGCCATGATGTCGTTGCCTTTCAGGCTTGCCATGCGGGGCCTCGGGCGATCTTGGACGGCAAAGTCCTCAACCTTGTGGGCGCACGGGGATCAACACAGAATCGGGCGGGATTGATGTCCTTATCAATCCTAAATCCGGCCAGGGGCGGTGCTGCACGCGAGCCTGACGGGATGACTATACCAGATACCAAACACCTTGTCAATGTCAGGGTGTCGTTTGGGTGAAAGTTTTTGTATCTCGTTGACTGATCAGTGGTTATCAATCGTCATCATCGTCATCATCGCCGTACGGACTCGTTGCGGCAGGTAATCCGGGTGCCTTGGACGAACTGGCGCCCATCGGTGCTTGCACGCCGAGGTCATGCACGAGCATCCCACCCTGATGCCCGGCATTGGCCAAAGCCATAGTGCCAATGAAGTAGGTGATTGCAACGAGCACGCTTCCGATGATCCCAACAAGTTTTTTCTTGGTTTCGGGCATTTTGCAATACAAGATGAAGGCTGCGAGGTAGATGATCGTGATGCCGACGAAGAGATTGCGGACCAGTTCGCCGAGTTCTTCATGCTCGTGCAACGCGTCTTCGATGATCTGTGACGAGTATTGCGGAGCATGTTCGACATACTCTTCGGTGGCTTCGCCGGTGAGCACGGCACCAAAGAGGAACACGGTTCCAAGCACTAAAAGTAGTAGTCCAGAGAGCAACCAGGTTGTTCGTCGCTTTTTGTCGAGCAAGCCGATCACCATTGGTATCCAAGCGATCATGAGTATCCCGATGGGGAAATGGACTGCGATTGGGTGTAGGCCTTCAAATGGCGGTAATGGTGGGAATCCGAACATGGTCAATCCTCCGTGCGTGTGCGGTAATATGCATCGAGATCGTCTTTGAGCTTGGCGAGCATGTCACGCTGTGCATACATCATATGCCCGGCTTCGTAGTAATGCATCTCGATGTTGTCGCGTACTTCTGGACGCAGGAACATGTGGTTGATCGTGTACTGGGTCGCGAAGTAAGGCGTGGCGAGGTCGTAGTAGCCGTTGGCGATGAATACCTTCATATCTGGGCGTTTGTGCATGGCTTTGCGGAGTCGCTCAGCAACATTGAGGTACTGGTTGTCCCCCACCCCTCGGAATGACCAAGGCCAGACATTGGTCAGGATTTCATAGCGCATATCGCTCGCATATTCCAAATCCTCACGCAGATATGCGTTCATGCCTTCGGTGTAGATGCTCTGAATCGCGACATAGGACGGGTCAAACTCGTACGAATCGCCGGCATCATCACGATCCCATGAGGTGAACCGTGCATCGAGCCGCCCGATCGTTTTGCCCTCGTCGCGGAGGAGTTCTTTGGGGAACCTTGGCATGGTGATGCGGAGATTGGTTTGCAAGATATAATCCTTTGAAAGCCCGGTGTATGAGGCGAGTTTACCCGCGATTTGGGTGCGCTCCTTGCCCGAAATCTGGTCACCTTTCGCGAGTGCAAGCGTGTAATCATTCATCGCGAACTTTTCGACTTCTCTGAGAAACTTCTCGATATCCATCTTCTGGTATTTGGGCGAGAGTGTTTCGTGGAACCGTGCGACGGCTGCGTACGAGGGCAGGTAGAGCGGATACGGGAGATCATTGCCGACATCGAACCGGGCGGTCTGGAAGTTCATGATGGCACTGACCAGGATCACGCCGTTGAGGGAGATGCCGTGGGTTGATTGGAGTTCGTCGACCAATCCCGCTGCCCGGGTTGTGCCGTAGGACTCGCCGGCGATGTATTTCGGACTCCCCCACCGATTATGCTTGCCCAGATAGATGCGGATGAACTCGGCGACCGATTTGATATCCCCCGAGACACCATGAAAATCCTTGGCGTTGCCGTCCTTGGAAGCCCGGGAATATCCGGTCGTGACGGGGTCGATGAACACGAAATCGGACTGATCCAAGAGTGAGTATTCATTCTCAACGAGTGCATAGGGCGGCGGGCCCGGATTGCCGAAGTCATCCGCTGGGTTGACGCGTTTGGGTCCGAAGATTCCGAGATGGAGCCAGACCGAGCTTGAGCCCGGGCCGCCGTTGAAACTGAAGGTGATCGGGCGGGTGGCCGCATCGGGGAAGGTTGGCTCGGCACCTTCTTCTACTGGGCCTGTGAGTTTTTTGTAGCTGATGAAGAACATCTGTGCGGTGGGCTTGTGATCGTCCCGCAGATTGGCCAGGGTGATGGTGCCGGCGGTGGCCTGATAGTTGATGACCTGTCCATTGATGGTGACACTGTGATAGGTGATCGAGGATTCATCGGGATAGACGACAAAGGCGGGCGGGGTGTCCTTTTCCGAAGACTCATCAGGCTGGGCATGAGCGATCGGTGCCCAGAACCCGAGGACAGCGAGAAGAACGATTACAAGGCGGACGGTGGATAGATTCATACACAGAGGGTAGCAGGATTCGATCGGCGTGCAAGTCCATCAACAATGGGAAGAATCTGGCTTTGTCTCCTATCCTTCACGACTATGAGCCAATCCACCACCAGCCCCCTCCGCACCCACACCGATGAGTTCCTCGCGATCGAATCGCAGATCAAGCTCGGTGGCGGCGAAAAAGCCATCGCACGCCAACACGCCAAATCCCGGCTCACCGCCCGCGAGCGGCTGGACTTACTCGTCGATGGCGACACCCACTTCCAAGAACTCGGGCTTTGGGCCGGGTATGAGATGTACAAAGAGGCCGGCGGGGCACCGGGCGCGGGCGTGGTCGTCGGGATTGGGGTGGTTGCTGGCAAACGCCACATGATTATTGCCAACGATGCGACGGTCAAAGCCGGGGCGTTCTTTCCGATGACCTGCAAGAAGATCATCCGCGCCCAAACCATCGCCCACATGGCCAACCTGCCGTTGCTCTATCTCGTCGATTCGGCTGGGGTGTATCTACCGATGCAGGAGGATGTCTTCCCCGATACGGATGACTTCGGACGCATCTTCCGCAACAACGCCAAGATCAGTGCTGATGGGATTCCGCAGATCGCTGCGATCATGGGCTTCTGTGTCGCTGGGGGCGGGTATCTGCCCGTGATGTGCGATACGCTTTTGATGACCGAAGGCTCGGGGTTGTATCTCGCAGGGCAGGCATTGGTCAAGGCGGCGATCGGGCAGGATGTGACCGATGAAGAACTCGGCGGCGCGACCATGCACGCACAGATCGCGGGCACCATCGACTTCCATGAGCCGACCGATGAGGCCTGTCTCCAACGGCTGCGCTCACTGGTTTCGAAATATCCTGATGCCAACTGCGAAGAGATCAACGACACCAATATCCAATCCTTCCGCAGCGGCGAGGACATCTACGACCTCTTCACCGACGAGCCGGGCAAGCAGTACGATGTCAAAGACATCATCTCCTGCATCGTCGATTCGCGGGCGGTGCCCAATGCCGAGGGACATAAAACGCTCGAACCCGATTTCGACGAATACAAAGCATCCTTTGGCGAGTCGCTCGTCTGCGGGTACGCCAACATCGGAGGCATCCCCGCCGGGATCGTCGCCAACCAATGCAAACTCACTACCCGCCAGATGCCCGGCGGCAAAGCCGGCCCAAGCAAATCGACGAACATGCCGAAGGTCATTTATGATGACTCGGCTGACAAAGCTTCGCGGTTCATTATGGATTGCAACCAACGAAAAATCCCGATCATCTTCCTTCACGACACCACCGGATTCATGGTTGGGCGCGATAGTGAACAAGCCGGGATCATCCGATCGGGCGCCAAACTCGTCAACGCCATGTCCAACTGCGTCGTCCCCAAACTCGTCGTCATCCTCGGCGGCTCATTCGGCGCGGGCAACTATGCGATGTGCGGCAGGGCCTTCGATCAGTTCATCGCGTTCGCCTGGCCGGGGAGCAAGTGTGCCGTCATGGGCGCGGGCTCGGCGACGGGTGTGCTGGCGATGATCGAGGAACGATCGCGGGCACGCAAGGGCGAAGAGATCGACGCCGAGACGCACAAGGTGATTCTTGATGCGGTACGGGATTCGTACAACGAGCAGCAGGATATCCGCTATGGCGCTGCAAGAGGCTGGGTCGATCGGATCATCGAGCCTCACCGCACGCGTGAGGAACTCATCGAGGCATTGCGTACGGCGAACCAAGGCTGGGATTATTCGCCTAGTTTCAAAATGGGCGTGCTTCAGGTTTAACTGAGCCCACAACTGGTTTTCGAGGAGATTGAGTATGAAATATGTTAATCGCTTAGCGCTGATGTGCGTGGTTCTTATCGCAAGCAGTGCAAATGCTCAAGAGAGCAAAGACTTCGAAACCAGCGGCTTTGTCATGACCGGCGACAGCACGCTTACGCCCAAGCTTGATGAATCATCAAACGCGAAAATGTATACCACGAAGCTGACCCGGTACACAATTGAAGGCCCAGTCTCTGACGATGTGACCAAAGCATTCATTGAGCTTTCGCAGACGGTAATGCCGATGCCTGCAGGTGATGAATCATTGGCCGCTCTCAAAGCAACCGTACTCACCGGTGCCCAAGCGGATGTTCTTCGTTCTGGACTGATAACCGAAATCGGCGAGATCACCCAATGCGTACGGATCATCAGCGGGATCGAACGCACCGGGCAACAGTTCGACATGATTATCAGGAGTGGCGATGACGAAGCGATCGACGATGCCGATATCACTGGGCGTATCGAGTGCTATTCGTTTGTGACGCCTGAGAACAAAGGCGTCATGGTGACACTCAAGTTGCGATCAATGGATGATGATGAGTCTCGATATGACGAGTTGCTCGCTACTGAGTTGCTTGAATCGCTTGTGGTGATTCCGATTGATCAGCATACGCCGTATGTGTATTGGCTTGCAGGCTATCCACTCTCATTACCGATCGGATCGCAGCTGACCGATCTCACCCGAGCCAACGAACAGATCATCACCGGCAACATCAGCATGTACGATCTCAACGGCAACATCCAGCTCGCGATGATCCCAGAAAACTATTCTCTCAGTGATACCATCAGTGATCTCAAGAGCAACTATCGCGCGGGCTTGATTGAACAACAAAAACAAGGCAACCTCTCGATCGTTTGGATCGGAAATAGCATGTTCCCCGCCGGGAATCAATCCGCAGCGCGGAATGATTTCCAGGTCGCCCCCCTCATACTCAAGGACGGCGGACACCTGTATAGCCAGCAGCATGTCATTGTTGACGGGCCGTACATCTTTGCCATAACGCTCAACGGCACCGTTGCAGGAACCCAAAACCTCCACAACTATGCCAAAGCTTTCTACGCCAAATCAACATCTGATTTTGGTAGACGAATCCCACATTTCACAACATACTATGCTCCGGGCTTTGATCTTAAACTCCCCACCGGATACCGCAACTTCACAACCTACCGAGATGGGCTCCTCCACTCGATGTTGATCTCGTCCTCCTATTCTGCGGATTCAAAGGAACTGCTCGACAACGCGATCGAACGCAAGGCGTACACACAGATTCAGTTCTTCCTCGCGGATAGCGGGATGAATCTTGAATCTGCACACCGGGCCGTATGCCAGCAAGTACGCGATCAGCACCAAGACCGCGAACAGTTCCCTGATGATGAGCTGTTCGACACAGAGTCCATGGAGCGGACGATCGAAATGCCCGACGGCACCCAAATGGGCGCCATCTGGAACTACTTTGTACCTAAGGACAACGAGAACAATGATTTTGAGCTTGGCTTGGAATACGAAAATATTAATGTCACCTCCGTCATGATCCCGGTCGACAACGGACACACGATGGCGGTGGTTTCGTCCATCTCCAACGAGCTCATGCATGTTGACGCATTGGCGACCACTGCTCAAATTATCGACTGGCTCGAACCCACAACCACAATCGGCGATATTGAACAGGGCTTTGGCATCCTCAAAATCAATCCTTGGGTTGTGAAGGCGTATTCAAGCAGCGAGACATGGGAGAACTCGCACACGACACAGATGACTATCGGGAAAGATCTCGTCGTCATCAAAACGATGCAAATAGAGCAGGACGATCGCTCACGCTCAGCGCAAAACCTTGCCAAAATATTCTTAAAACCAGCCTACAGAGGAAGTGTGTATGAAGACGAATATGGCTTGTATCCAACAGATTCGAGTGAACTTGCGAAGATATCCATCGCCGGGCACGAAGGGAAGATGTTTGAAGCGATGCTCACTGTTCCCGAAGAAAAAGCCTTGTGGGCTCGCCGAGTAGATTCAAACCTCCGAGTCTACGGCTTCCGGCACGGCGATCAGTACACCACCATCACCATGTCCCAGGAATCTGACATTGATAGCGATCGGTTTGATAAGTATGCGGAGATGTTTGTGCCGAGGGATTGAATGCCCCTAAATGCCCCTATCATCAACTGTGAATACCAATGTACGCATCACCGATGTCTCCCCCCGCGACGGCCTGCAAGCCGAGTCGACGATTGTGGATACTGCACTCAAGGCCCAACTGGCGATGCTGGTTCAACAGACCGGAGTCGCCGAAGTCGAGGTGTCGAGCTTTGTGTCTCCAAAGTGGATTCCACAACTCGGCGATGCGGCGGCGGTCTTTGATCTGCTCGCGCCGACCAAACCCGAGGGTGTGATCTACTCGGCGCTGGTCCCCAATGAACGCGGGCTCGATGCGGCGATCGAGGTCAATCGGAAGGCTCGCCAAGATCATGGAATCGAGCGCCTGATCGACAAAGTCTCCGTCTTTACCGCTGCGTCGGAAGGCTTCTCGCTCAAGAACACCAACGCGACAATCGAGGAAACGCTCCAGCGATTCGAGCCTGTGGTCGCCAAGGCCCACGAGCACGGGTTAATGGTGCGGGGGTATATCTCGTGCATTGTGCAGTGCCCGTTTGATGGGATGATCGATCCTGAAGCGGTCGGCAATGTGATGACTCGATTGCTCAAAATGGGGATTGATGAGATTGATCTGGGTGATACAATCGGGGCGGCGACCCCTGAGACGATTGAGCCTGTGATTATGGAAGCGGTTGATCGGCTCGATGGCGAATCGACGAACTCGTTTGGTGATCCGACCCTGACGCTGCACCTGCATGACACCTTTGGGCATGCTGGGGAGTGTGTGCAGATGGCATTGGATCTTGGTGTGCGATCGTTTGACTCGGCAGCCGGTGGATTGGGCGGATGCCCGTATGCTTCGACCGATGGGAATCGCGCACCGGGGAATATCTCAACGCTGGCGCTGGTGCAGGCGATCCGGGATGCGGGGCTGACAACGCATATAGATGATGCCGCACTGATCGAGGCGTCGAAGTTTGCATCGGGGTTGATCGGATGATTCGAGTTGATATCCAAGATGAGATTGCGATCGTGTCGCTCAATCGCCCGGACAAGCGCAATGCGTTGGTGCCTGCGATGCTTGAGCAGTTGGATCGGGAGATCAATGAATGTGCGCACAAGGTGCGTGCTCTGGTGCTTGTGGGCGAGGGTAAGTCGTTCTGCGCGGGGTTTGACTTGAAGCTGTGCGCCGATGATCCCGGCGGCGAGACGATGCGGCAACTGTTGACAGGGTTATCTGCTGTTGTGCGCACAATGCGGGTGATCGAAATTCCCGTTGTGCTCGGGATGCACGGCGCAGCGGTCGCGGGTGGATGTGCGCTGCTCGGCGGGGCGGATATTGTGGTGGCTGATGAACAAGCTAAACTCGGGTATCCGGTCGTGAAGATCGGGGTGTCGCCTGCGGTTTCGGCTGCGTTTATGATGGCATCGATTACGCCCGGCGCGGTGCGGACGCGGTTGCTCGATACGGAACTGATTTCGGGAGCCGATGCGCTGCGGATCGGGCTGGTGCATGAAACTGTTGAAAACCGAGAAGATGTACTATCGCGATGTATTGGAATTGCACAATCATTGGCTTCCAAACCCGGCTCAGGGGTAAAAGCCACCAAGGCATGGCTCAATGAGATTACCGAGCCGATGACCAGCAATGCCCAACGCGGACTCGATGTATCGTTGTCGCTGACAGGATCACCAGAAGAACAAGAACGGCTCGCAGCCCTTTGGGGTAAGTGAATAAGGATACCCATATGTCTGAACCTGTCATACTCGAAATCAAAGGCTTGATCGCCACATTGACCATCAACCGTCCAGAGGCTCGCAATGCGATGTCGATCGAGATTCTCGAAGGGATGCACAGGGCTGTTGATGAGGTGGAGTCGTCGGATGCAACCGTGCTGGTGATTACTGGTGCGGGGAGGGCATTCTGCGCGGGGATGGATCTCAAGGCGGTGCTCATTGAGTTATCTGGTGATGCCGGATTGGGTGAGCAGTTGTTGACGAGTTTGGCGGAGTTGACGCTCAAGATTCGCAAGTTGCCACAGGTGACGGTGGCATCGGTCAATGGGGCCGCGATTGGGGGCGGGTGCGGGTTGACTTGTGTGTGTGATGTGACGATTTCACACGCAGATGCCATGCTTGGATTCCCGGAGGTTGATCTCGGGATTTGTCCAGCGGTGATCGCGCCTTGGGTGGTCAAGAAACTCGGCGCGGGGATGGCTCGAAAGGCGATGCTCATGGGCGGGGTGATGAACGGCCGAGAAGCCAAGGATATCGGACTTGTGGATCACCTTGCTAAGGATCGCGATGGGCTTGGGGAACTCACCAAGACGATCGTCGATCGGCTCGCAACCGGTGGACCAAAGGCGTTGGCGGCTACGAAAGGGCTTCTCAACGAGATAGATGGCTCAAATGAAGCCGAGATGGTGCTTAAAGGTGCGAAGCTCAGTGCGTCCGTGCTCGCGACACCCGAAGCCCAAGCTGCTCTCGCTGCTCGATTGAAATCATGATCATGTGAAGATCAAGTCATGAATCTGTAGGGTATTTCGAGTGTCAAATTGAGACCCGATTGCATAGAATATCGCTCACGCTTGGCTGCGGACTCGCGTGACTTTTGGCGTTGAGGAGTCTCAATGTCCAAAGCAGTCCTTCGCAAGACCTTGGACATCGCATGACGATTAAATGCCTGCCTGTCGCCTACGAACGAGCCCCCGATGGCTCGGGTGGCGATTTGAAGATCGCGGTTCTTACCCTCATCCAGCCCGGACGCCCGGTGGTGGTAATTGAACAATCTTTGCTCGAACAACTCGACGCAACACTTGACACACTCGACGATGGCATTGATGGATTCATCTTGGCATCGGGCGCTGATCGTGCGTTTGTTGCCGGTGCTGATCTCAAGGCCATCATGGCCTTGGACGATGCAGAGTTGCATACTTATCTTGAGTTTGGGACTAAGGTCTTCCAGCGGATTGCTGATTTGCCTTGCACCACCGCAGCTGCGATCCATTCAGTCGCGCTTGGCGGTGGATTGGAACTGGCGATGCACTGTGATGGATTGATCGCGGTGATCAACCCTGATCCAGAAGCACGAGCATTCATTATTGGATTGCCTGAAGCCGGACTCAAAATCTGTCCGGGATGGGGCGGGACGAACCTGCTCCCGGCTCGGATTGATCCGATGGCGGCGATGCTCGCGACCGCCAATGGCGTGCCTTTCAAATCGACCGATGCCAAAGACCTTGGCATGTTTGATTCGACTTGCAGCTCGCGTGACGACTTGATTGATACAGCGAAGAACTGGATCATCGGACAGAGCAAACCCAATCGCACCGGCACGCCATCACGGTGTATCCAGACTATGAATACGGACATCATTGAAGATGTACTCATAGAGGTCTCCGATGGCCTTGACCGATCGCTGCATACCGACGCGGTGCTTGATGCAGTAAAGGTCGGGATCAACGCCGGCTGGAACGCTGCGTTGCAAGCCGAGCGGGATCATCTTGTGGCATTGCGGAGCACGGAGCCAGCCAAAAAAGCGATCGAAGCATTCTTTTCTAAATCCAACAAGCCAGCGAAGAAATAACACACCCGTTCGCTTGGCCTATCGCCAAGCCGACGATTGAACATTGAATCAGGAGTACATACTATGGCAGAAGTCACCAAAGCAGATCTTAAGAAAATGAAAGGCATTGCCTCACGCGATGCGGAGATGATCGCTGATGCAGAGCAGATACTTGGACCTGAGCCTTCAACAATGGGTGCGGTCAAGAACTTGTTCTGGGGCAACTTCCGTGAGGAGTTGTACTTCCCGTATCCTGAGATCGCCAAGACTTCGCCGGAAGAAACCGCTGAGTGTGATCAGCTTGTTGCTCAGGTCGAAGAGTACATGATGAACGCGCATCCTTCGGTGGAGATCGATCAGGAAGAATACATCCCTGAATGGGTCATCCAGAAGCTCTTTGAAATGGGCGTGCTCGGCATGACCATCCCCAAGGAGTTCGGCGGCTTGAGCATGGGCATCACCAGCTACAACCGTATTCTTGAAACGCTTGGCAAATACTGTGGCTCAACTGCAGTAATGGTTTCTGCGCATCAATCAATCGGGTGTAAAGCGGTCATGCTTTATGGCACCGATGATCAGAAAAAGGAATATCTGCCGAAACTCGCACGCGAATGGCTCAGTGCGTTCTGCCTTTCTGAGCCTCAGGTTGGGTGTGATGCCGGTGGTCAGGAAACGACGATTGATGTCTCCGAATGTGGCGAGTACTACATCGTCAACGGCGAGAAGAAATGGGCAACATCGGGCGCCATCGCGGGCTTGTTTACCGTGATGGGTATCCAGCAGATTGACGGCAAGCCTCGTGTGACTGCGGTTGTGTGTACGCCGGACATGGAAGGGATCGATATCTTCTCGAAGAACCGATCCAAGATGTGTATCCGAGGCACCTGGCAGGCACGCATCAAGTTCACCGATGTCAAAGTCCCCCGCAAGAACCTGCTCCACGAAGAGGGCAAGGGGCTGGGCTTGGCGTTGACTTGTTTGAACTATGGGCGATGTACCCTCTCAGCGGGCATGCTCGGCGGCGCCAAGCGTGCGATGGATCAGTCGATCAAATGGGCACAGACCCGCTACCAGTTCAAGCGTCCGATTGCGGACTTTGAGCTTGT
>JAESSR010000227.1 GCA_016764015.1 Phycisphaerales bacterium | reverse complement strand
CCTCGAATGAACGAAGCAACGCGTAGTTCTCTTTGGTGATTCCGATGGCTTTATCAAGGTACGCAATATCTTGGAGAGACTTGATAACTTGTTCAACAACACGAAGCTGGGCTTCTTGGTACTGATACCACGCTGCGAGCGCACCCTTGGCTGCGGCATCCTCCCGGTCTTGCAACTTGCCTATCCAAGGGAAGGTCTGTTGAATCCCGACCTTCGCTTGCTGCGGGCCAACACGCGTTTCGACTTCATCAAGAAAGAACCCGATATTCAGCCGAGGATCGGGCAACGCCCTTACCTGAGGCAGTCGCTCCGATGCCGCTCGCCACTGCTGGTAAGCCCGCTCAACGGTTGGGCTATGGAACAACGCATACCGGACATAGGACTCTGGTGATGAATCAATATCCGTAGTAGAGCGATGGCTGTCATCCTCGCCTACCCTGTAGACAGAGCCGAGTTCCATTGAATCAGAGGGCATCGATAGACGACGGAGTGCTAATTGTGTTTCAGATGGCGGGGTATCAAATGGGCTTGTCGAGCATCCGGCAAGGACCAATATCCCCAGCAAGGCACTCGATGTGCTCATGCATTGGCGAATAGCCATAGCAATCTCCTAGATATCATGGAAAATAAAGCGAGTAATCACTGCGTGGGCAAATGTGTGTGCGCACAATACCCTTATGGTTCATCGCTTTATGTTTGCCAGATGCCTAAGAGAGCCTGTGTTTCGTTATGAGTTCGGAGTGACGCGAGTCCATCAAAGAGGTCAGTCGCAACCCCATGTTCGATGTCAGCGGATGTATCCAAACGAGGAACTTCAGCCGACGAATCGAAGAGCCCGAGCGTAAAGTGCGTGTCGCTTCTTTGGAACGGCGCCTTGGGTGTCGGTGTGCGATCATCATCAGGGGTGACACCACAACGACATTCACCGCCTGACATCGGACAATACTCGTCCATATCTACGACAGGAGCCGGTTCCTCGCAGCACCCCGAAGGTGTGATAACCGGTTGTTGGCACACCATCTCAGTGCAATCGTGCCCAGCCGATGAATCGAACATCCCGATATCAACTCGCGGAAGTCCCGCAAGTAAAAGAATCAAGATGGTCAGTGTTCGCATCATTTCAGTGTGAGTCTAACTCTTAAAGGGCCGTATGTCAATCGGAGCTTATTGCTGTCCTAGCAGGAAACTCTCTGATATCCAGAATTATTCATTAAACCTGGCTCCCTGTTGCCTTTTCTTTTTTGCCAACCGACAACGAGTATCCCCAAAAGCTGATGATACAACTACCCAATCTTTCATCAAAATCACAGGAGTCTTTATGCTAGTCAACTGAAAACAGGGGCTAGACCAGCCTAATTTGCGCACAATTTTCGTGAGCCCACGGGGAAAAACGGACTAGTTTCTGGGTGGCAGGTCATGATCTTTCAGGTTATAAATCCATGTCCGGATCCAAGGGGCTCACTTTCGAGCCCATGGTTTCCTACCGATTCTCTTGCACCCCTAGAAGCGATATCTCCACCGCATCAACAATCACCCTCGGCAACAACATTGTCCTCGTTCCGTTCCCACCGGCCGCCTTTGCGGGTCCCTGGCTACTTGGTTGCATGGCTATGAAGCGTCGATTTCGCTCGTAAGTCTCCAGTCAAACCCTCCGCTTTGAGCCCCGTTCCGACGGGGTTTTTATTTTTCGCATAGAATGCACCCCATGACCAACGAACCACCATCAAACCGTCCGTTTTCACTCGCCGATGTCGGAGCTGTCGGGCGCACGGGCGGATTACCGAACACGCAGATCAACTCACCCACGATGAGTTCTCGCGATCGGTTGAATATGGCCAACGAGCAGGTCAAAAACAAGGCGTATACACAAGCCGCCGAGACGCTCAAGCCGTTGCTCAAGAAGAAGAAACCCGACCCGAGCGTGTATCACCTGATGTCCGTTATCTGCCAAAGCCAGCGTCAGGCAACCCCGGCTCTTGAGTTTGCAAAGAAAGCTAATGCCGCCAAGCCCAACGACATGTCCAAGATGATCATTGCGAGTTCGTATCGAACAATGGGCAAGACCGATGAGTGCATCCAGTGGGCCGACAAGGTGCTGCGGGTTCAACCCAAGAACCTCAATGTGCTCTCACTCAAGGCTGGAGCCTATGAAGAAGCCGGGCGTATTGATGAAGCCGAAGCCGTGCTCCTGCCTCTGATCGAACAAGCCGATGGCGATCTCTCCAAACTCCCGGTGCCCATTCGCAATGTGTGGGCACATGTGCTTGTCCAACGCAAGAAATTTCCCCAAGCGATCGAGCTCATCGATGATGTGCTCGCCAGCACACCAAATGAGCAGAACAAGATCGGGTTGTTCCATCTCAAAGCCAAGGCCCACGACCGGAGCAAAGAGTACGACCAGGCATGGGAAGCCGCCGAGCATGCAAACGCTCCCGGGCAGCTTGAGTATGATCCTGAGTTGCACACCGAGCAGGTCGACATGCTGATGGACATCTGGTCGAGAGAAAATATGGACCTGTTTCCGGTGACGACATGCGAGAGCGTTGTCCCGGTCTTTGTCGCGGGGATGCCAAGATCGGGCACGAGTTTGATCGACCAGATTATTGATGCGCATCCGCAGGCTGCGGGCGTGGGAGAACTGAGCACCATCGAAAACTTCGCAATGCAACTCTCGAAGAACTACCAACCCGACGAGGAACCGAGCAAACGCTTTGGTGAGCTAGGACAAGAGAAATGGCAACAGACCGCCGATGCGTACATCAAGCACATCCTGAGTGTCTCACCCAAGGGCACTGAGCGTGTGGTGAACAAGTCGCTGGGCAACAACAAACTCGTCGGGCTCATCGCTCGCTTGTTCCCCAAGACCCGAATCATCCACGCGATCCGCGACCCACGCGATGTCGCGATTAGCTGTTTTATGGGCGGATTCAACAACAAAATGCACCCGTGGACATCAAGGGTCGAATGGACGGCGCATACCTGGGCGTTATCCGACCGTATGATGAACCACTGGAAAGAGGCACTCGATATCCCGATCCTCGATGTTCATTACGAGAAACTCGTCGCCGATCCTGAGAACGAGTTTCCCCGGCTCATCGAGTTCCTCGAACTCGACTTCGATCCTTCGTGTTATGATTTCCACAAATCCAAACGAACCGTCCGCACGCTCAGCTATGACCAAGTGAACCGCCCGTTGTACACGACAAGTTCAGGTCGGCACAAGAACTTCGAATCGCACATCAAGAATGTCCAGTTCCCAGATTACTCAACCATATCTCAATAAAACCCGCAGCCAACCAAGCTGAATCTCGACGGTTCGATCCCGTTCACCCGCTTTTAAAAAATGACCCGTATGGGTCGTTTTTTGTGCCTGTGGATGAAATGAGGATCAACTCAGTCTGATTCCGGAATGATTTCGCCGGCGTGCAGCTTCACCCGAAGTGAAATATCGTTTGCCTTCTCGGCTGAATAACTCAGCGTCACTGCATCGCCAGCTTGACCATTCACAAGAAAGCGGAAGGTCTTGATGCTCTTTCCTGATATTCCAGTATCAATCAGCAAGCGATTGGGACGATGCTCGACTGGATCAAGTGTGCGATCAAAGCGATCGGATACTGTACCAGCGAGAACAACTTCTGGGCCGTCGAGTGTAAAGAGGTCCGGCTGGCCGATATCTTTATTGGCTGCGAGTCCCATCCGTGTCGGGATGAGCTTTGTGTTCTTGATCTCAACGGTTATTTCCCAAAGTGATGAATCGAGCTGCTTCATGCCCACCCATTTGAACTCAATCTCAGGCATATTCGCTGCATGGAACATGGTGAATGCGAAGTTGCGATGGCACCCTTCTTCGAGCATAAAGGGTGGCGTGACGCGTGATGAATATTTGGTACCGCCGCCGATGAGCACCTTGCCGTGCGTTGGACGGTCGTACTCTGTGTAGTCAGTAAATGTCTGTCCGAACAGCACACGATCTTGCCAGTGCATGCGCTCTTCAGGTGAAAACTCACGATCTGGGTCTGGCATCATACGAGAGTTCGTCCAAAGTTCATTGGTGAAACTCACGATCCCGAGCCCCTCGGCGAGCCAGTTGACGAACCCGCCATGGACGGTGTAGAGATCGGCATGGATCACCATGTAGTCGTAGTACGGCAAGATATCTTCGCCGGCCTCGCCGATTTGGTCGTAGACCCTACGATCTGAGCGAGAATACAAGTTGTCGAGATAATCCGCACCCGGCCCACGCAGAATCATTCCGCCAGTATTGTGATAGCTTTGACCAGCTGCAATATTTGGGTGCGCGAGAATAAACTGAGCGACCGCGTTGGTTTCTTTGCGATCGAATGGGTATTCACCCGCGCCGCGTTGAATATAGTTGGGCTGCCAATCGCTCGCCCAGTTGCGGTTCATGTCGTACCCGCCTGGGCCGTCTTCGTTGATGCGCCCGTCGCCGTCGTTGTCGATGCCTTCCGAACCGAGCCAGCTCAGATCACCAACAACCCCCTCAGGAACGCGCTCGATGATGCGTGGATCAACCTCGTTCCTGCGGTGTGTGCCGTTGGGATCGAACTTCCACATCCGGGTAATGTGCCCGTCGCCATCGAGATCCTCTGGTCCGTCCTCATCGAGGAGCCCGTCGAAATCATTATCCGTTGGGCGTTGACCAGTTCGTGCTGAGTGTGGCGTGTTTGGATTGCCGAACCACTCGGCCCGTCCATCGGGATTCTGTGATGGTAGAAAGTAGAACGCGACACGATCAACGAGTTCGGTCAGTTGATCGACCTTGCCGTAGCTCTTGGTGAGGTACCAGATAGAGTACAGCACAGTCTCGGCTGCCTGAATCTCGTTGCCGTGCACATTGCCGTCGATGTACATTGCAGGCTTGTCCTTGGCTTCACCGGTCTTCGAGTTGTTGAGCGTAATGAGCCACATATCGCGTCCCTGTTCGCTCTTGCCGAGCGATTCAAGGCTGAGCAACTCAGGGTATGCGTCGACGAGATCGTGGATGATCTGTGTCATCTCGTCGTAGTCATAAAACCGATTCCAAGAGACATCAACCCGTGAAGGAACCTGCTGTTGGGCACTTGCCAGTGGAGCGTACAGCCCAGAAACCGCGAGCACGCCGGCAACGCACATTGAACGAAATGTTTTCTTTGAAGTATTCATGTATCAGTTTCCCAGATGAAGTGTTTGGTTGCCAAAGCGTGGGTCAATGATTTTGATGGTCTCATTGTCGATGTTGTTTGAACGGATAATCCAATGATGCTCGGATCGTCCGCCATTGGCATCAATCCCCCACACCCTTGATATCCTTTGCCCGTCAATGATGCTCTCAACCTCGGAAGATAAGCGAATAACGATGGGATGAATAGTGTGGCTGGACTGTGAATATACGGTTGATGTTGGCATCTCACCATCATTGACAATCGCGATACGAACCTCATAGAGCCCATCAGCAAGTTTGGTCACCTGAGGCCCAACAACAGAAACCTGAGCACGCGCTTCGATTAAATCGATCACGAATGCTGTTTGCTTTTCTGCAAGATCATCGAGTTGATCCGCGGGTGGATTCATTCTTGAAAGAGGCACAAAGCCGCCGATCTCAACTGCTCCGAGAGTTGGGTGGTCGAACGGCTCCCAATCAGCAAAGCCGTTGATGCCGGCGTGTTCAAAGTATTCGAGCCACTTGGCGTCTTCGCTTTTCTTTTTCTTTTTCTCTTTTTTGTTATCGTCATCCGTTGCTTCTGGTTCAGGCTCAGGCTCATCGGCCTTGATCCGTTGAATTTCCACTCCTGCCTGAGCGGCGAATCCTTCGATCATCTCAGGTGTCACCATCGCCATCATGTTCGCATCGACCTCTTCGCCGGTCTTTGCTATATAGGCTTCGAGCAACTCATCGATGGTCTCTTGGCTGATGTCTCCGATCCCAGAGGGGGTCAATCCGAAATCGTCCTCATGGGCGTCATCAGACTCGGTTTCTTTCTCAGGCTCGGCATCATCCTCATCTTTTTCAATCTCTGGGCGAGACCACACGACGGTTGCAAAGCTGGGTATCCCCCGTTGTGCATAGAGCCAAGCATGAAAACTGCCGTCACTATTTTCTTTGGGTGCACTCTTCTGATCCGTTGCTTCTTCAAATAACTCACCTGCGAGTTTGTAAAGATCAGCATCCTTGGCATCAATCCCATCTGGTGCTCGGCCTGTGACATTTTTACTCTTTGAGTTGGGGCTGTTGACGAGATTATCGTGGCGTCCGAGTGTGACCGCCATCACGATATTGGGATGACCAATGACAAAGTCGGCGATTGCTTTGGATTCTGGTTCTGAGAGTTGATATCGCCCTGAGTGTGTCGCGTATTCTTGCCAGTTGTGCATGAAGTTCTGATCGAGATCAACATTCCCGAACCCGTCTTCGTTGATCATGCCATCATGATCGTTGTCGATGCCTTCTGTGTAGAGCGTAAAACTCGCCCGTTGACCATCTTTCGTATCAGGCTCGATGTTCAATCGCGGATCGTCTGGGTCGGCAAGGTGCGTCGCCTGTTCCTCAATTGGCGGATTGAGCCGACGCATCATGGTGATGAGCCCGTCGCCATTAAGATCCTCAGGGCCATCCTCACCCGACATTCGATCGCGATCATCATCGGTGCTTTGGCTATTGCCCTTGTATCCCATCGTGAGTGGATGCAGGTTTCTTTCTGCTCCATCAGGATTGACGCGTGCGATAATGTAGATGGTCATCGAATCGAGCAACTCGCTGTGATCCGACAGGATGCGCTCTGCGATCCGCGTCGCCATTTCGGTTCCGACAAGATGCCTGCCATCGATCCCGGCTGTAATCAACAAAGCCGGTCGCTGTGTTGCTGATTTGGCAGACCCGGCAAGTGTCAATAACTGAATCGGTGTTCCATCAAGACTCTCGCCGATGGTACTCGACCATACATGATCGTTGCCGTTGCTGATCATCTTTATAGTCTGGTTCAACACGGCATTACTCATGTACCCATCGATTTGGGCAAGAGCATATGACGATACGAAAGCTGTCAAACCGATCGCTGTGATCGCGCTTATTTGTCTATACATTACAATTTTGTCCCTTGAATGTGTACGAAAAACCCTTCCAGCGGAACCGCCGGCTCATTGATCTACCTGTAAGACAACCCAAAAGTTGCAACGAATATTCTACCAGAAAATATTTCCCGCTGCTCTTTGCCGCATCGGCTTGCATTTTTCGTCATTTTCTGCGATACTCTCGATTGCGAAATTGCAAACTGCACACGCCTATCCGTTAGCAGAACAAATCAACAGCAAACACAATGCTCCAAAGGACATACAAAGAGAATGAGTGACCATACCACCCCAATATTACCCCATCTCATCGCGGGCAATAAAACTATCAGCTCAAGCGCTACACAGCGGATCAATCTGAATCCTGGCACCGGCGAGCCGATCTCTTCGGTGCCCCTCGATGATGTGGACGCAGCCGAGCAAGCGGTCCAGGCAGCAGCCGCGGCTTTCCCAGCTTGGGCAGCGACCCCTGTCGGTGATCGCATCCAACCCCTCTTCAAATACAAGACCATCCTCGAAGCCCATGTCGATGAACTCGCCGAAATCATTGTCCAAGAGCACGGCAAGACCACTGCCGAAGCGATTGGTTCTGTCCGGCGTGGGATCGACTGCATCGAGCATGCGTGCGGCGCGCCGATTTTGATGATGGGGCGGACGCTGCCTCAGATCGCAGTGTCGTCGTCGTTCTGCCGAACCCATGACGAGGGCGGCGTCGGGATTGATTCGTCGGTCGATCGTTTACCCATCGGTGTATGCGTGGGAATCACCCCGTTCAACTTTCCGATGATGGTCCCGCTGTGGATGTGGCCGATGGCGGTGGCGTGCGGGAACACCTTTATCCTCAAACCATCCGAGCGCGATCCGATGTCCACCGTCCGCGCCATCGAACTCGCTCATGAAGCAGGATTCCCCGAGGGCGTTATCAACCTCGTTCACGGCGGTCCAGATGTCGTCAACCACCTCATCAAGCACGATGATGTGAAGGCCGTGTCGTTCGTTGGATCAACCAAGGCGGGCAAATACATCTACGAAACCGGGTGCGCTCACGATAAGCGCGTCCAGTGCATGTGCGGCGCGAAAAACTTCTCGATCATCATGCCCGATGCCAACCGCGAAGCCGCCATCGACGGCGTGTTCGGCTCGGCGTTCGGGAATACCGGGCAACGCTGCTTGGCCGGATCAGTGGTCGTTGCGGTGGGCGATGCGGCGGATTGGCTCATCCCCGGATTGGTCGAAAAGACAAAGGGCGTCAATGTCGGGCGTGGATGCGATAAGAATACCCAGATGGGCCCGCTGCAAGATGATGACGCCCGCGATCGTGTCCTCAAATACATCGAAGCCGGGATCGAAGAAGGCGCGGACCTGCTCGTCGATGGACGAAAGACTGACATGCCCGAAGCCGGGTGCTTTGTTGGCCCGACGATCTTCGACAACACCACCTCGAACATGAGCATTGTCGCTGAAGAAATCTTCGGCCCAGTCCTTTCAATCATGCGGGCCGCCTCGCTTGATGATGCGGTGAACGAAGTCAACAAATCCGACTACGGCAACATGGCCGTAATGTTCACCGATTCCGGTCACGCTGCCCACCGATTTGAGACCACGGTTCAAGCCGGGATGATCGGGATCAATGTTGGTGTGCCCGCGCCGATGGCGGCCTTCCCATTCGCGGGTTGGAAAAAATCATTCTTCGGCGATCTGCACACCAACGGCGAAGACGGCGTGCGATTCTTCACGAAATCACGCGTCACCGTCCGAAGGTGGATCTAAGACTTTCGTAATTTATCCTCTATAGAAGGTATCCATATGCCCAGAATTACACGAACCGCACTCATCCAAGCCGCCAACGCGCTGCCCGACTCTGACGATCTGCAAGCCATTAAAAAAGCCATGATCGACAAGCATGTGACGCTCATCGAAGAAGCAGCGAGCAAGGGGGCCAATGTGTGCTGCCTGCAAGAAATCTTCTACGGCCCGTACTTCTGCGCCGAGCAAGATAGCCGGTGGTACGATCTCGCAGAGCCAATCCCCGATGGGCCAACGATCAAACTCATGCAAGAACTCGCCAAGAAGCACCGCATGGTCATGGTCGTACCGATCTACGAAACCCCGATGCCCGGCGTGTACTACAACACAGCGGCCGTGATTGACGAGCAGGGCAACTACCTTGGCAAGTACCGCAAGCACCACATCCCCCACTGCCAACCCGGGTTCTGGGAAAAGTTCTACTTCAAACCCGGCAACGGCGGGTACCCCGTCTTCGACACCATCTTCGGCAAGATCGGTGTCTACATCTGCTATGACCGCCACTTCCCAGAAGGCGCACGCGCACTGGGACTCAATGGTGCAGAAATCGTCTTCAACCCATCGGCCACCGTCGCAGGTTTAAGCGAGTATCTCTGGAAACTCGAACAACCTGCGCATGCCGTCGCCAACCAATACTTCGTCGGCGCCATCAACCGCGTCGGCACCGAAGCCCCCTGGAACATCGGCAAGTTCTACGGCCAGTCCTACTTCTGTAATCCGCGCGGACAGATCATGGTCGAAGGCTCACGCGACAACGACGAAGTGGTCATCGCCGATCTCGATCTTGACATGATCCGCGAGGTCCGCGATACCTGGCAGTTCTTCCGCGACCGCCGACCAGAAACCTATGGCTCGCTCACCGATATCTAATGGACGACTCACCTCACAACCCGCTGATCAACGCCGACCTCGCGCCGGTGTCTCTCGAAGACCGCACCTGGAGTTCGTGGAATATTGCTGCGCTCTGGATCGGCATGGCCGTGTGCATCCCGACCTATATGCTCGCAGCGGGCATGGTCAAACTCGGCATGAACTGGTGGCAGGCAACCCTCACGGTGATGGCGGGCAACATGATTGTGCTTGTACCAATGATTCTCAACGGCCACGCGGGCACCAAACTCGGCGTCCCCTTCCCAGTGCTTGTCCGCGCGAGTTTCGGCATCAACGGCGCCCACATCCCATCCATCGCCCGCTCACTCGTCGCGTGTGGATGGTTCGGGATTCAGACATGGATTGGAGGGGCCGCCCTCTACACCATCCTCGGCGTGCTGGGCGTGTTCGATCCTGCCCTTGATACCAATACCCTCCCCGTCCTGGGCATCACCGCCATCCAGTTCGCCAGCTTCCTCGCCTTCTGGGCGATCCATGTCGTCATCGTCATCAAAGGCGTCGAGTCTATTAAAGTGCTCGAGACATGGGCTGCTCCATTCTTGATTGCTTCGGGTGTCGCCCTGCTTATATGGGCTTTGCTCAAGGTTGATCGCCCTGCAGAATTGTTTTCATCAAAAACAAACTACGCCGAGGGGTCGAACTTTTGGAAAGTCTTCTTTCCGCAACTTACTGCGATGGTCGGGTTCTGGGCAACGCTGAGTTTGAATATCCCTGACTTCACCCGCTATAGCAAGTCTCAGAAGGATCAAGTGGTTGGACAGCTCATCGGGTTGCCTCCGACGATGACACTCTTCTGTTTCATCGGCATCATTGTCACCGGCGCAACCGTCATCATCTTCGGCGAAGCCATCTGGAACCCCGTTGATCTCGTCGCCCAGATGGGCTCACCCACCATCGTCGTGATCTCGATGATCGCCTTGTTGATCGCCACGCTGAGCACCAACCTCGCCGCCAATGTCGTCTCGCCAGCCAACGGGTTCTCCAACATCGCGCCCACGAAAATCAGCTTCCGGCTCGGCGGAATCATCACCTGCATCATCGGCGTGCTCATCATGCCCTGGCGGCTCATCAGTGACACCCAAGGGTACATTTTTACTTGGCTCATCGGCTACAGCGCACTCATCGGCCCGATCGTCGGCATCATGCTCTGCGACTATTTCCTCATCCGAAAAACCAACATCAACACCGACGAGCTCTACAAAGCCGATGGCGAGTTCAAGGGCGTCAACTGGCGGGCGATGATCACGCTCATCATCGCCGTGCTTCCGAACATTCCTGGGTTCATCAACGCAGCGACGAATAGAACACATGACGCATACGAGTCAAGTACCAAAGCCTTGGAGGCCGCACGGGAAAACGGTATGAATAATGCTGCGATCCAAGCAGCGTTTGATGCCAAAGAGCTCATCGAACCTCAAACACCCATCTTTGCACAATCATTCGACGCCATCTACACCTACGCCTGGTTCGTCGGCGTACTCATCTCCGTCGTGCTCTACTACCTCCTCATGAAAACCAAATCATCCATCAACACATAGGATTCCGTTATGACCACCAACCCAACCCAAACAGCTCCAACCCTGCCGACCTACGACCATACCCCAACGCCCTACACCGGCCCATCCAAATCCGAAACATTGGCGATGCGCCAAGAGTTTCTCTCGCCTGCGATCCTGATGTACTACAAAGACCCGGTCATGATCGTCGAAGGTTCGATGCAGTACCTCTTCGACGAAACCGGCAAGCGCTACCTCGACGGCTTCGCCGGAATCGTCACGGTTTCAGTCGGGCATTGCCATCCCAAAGTCATCGAAGCCATCCGCGAACAAAACGAACGATTCCAACACACCACCACTATCTATCTCCATCCCAACATCGCGCAGTATGCCAAGAAACTCGCCAGCACCTTCCCCAAAGACTCCGGGCTCTCTGTGTGCTACTTCACCAACTCGGGCAGTGAATCCAACGACCTTGCCCTGCTCATGGCCCGCGCGTTCACCGGCCACTACGACATCCTCGCCCTCCGCAACGCTTATCACGGCATGTCCCCCACCGCGATGGGTTTGACCGCGCTCAACACCTGGAAAACACCCGTGCCTCAGGGCTTCGGAGTCCATCACGCCAAATGCCCCGATATGTACCGAGGCCCATTCGGCTACGACGACCCGGACGCCGGCGCGAAGTACGCCGCCGATGTCGACGAGGTGATCCGTTTCTCAACCCCCGGCCAGATCGCCGCCTTCATCGCCGAGCCCATCCAAGGCGTCGGCGGCACCGTCGAATATCCCGAAGGCTATTTGAAGCGTGTATACAAGTCCGTACGCGATGCAGGCGGCTTGTGCATCTCCGATGAAGTCCAGACCGGGTTCGGACGAACCGGCACCAAGTTCTGGGGCTTTGAAAACCAAGGCGTCACACCCGACATCGTCACGATGGCCAAAGGCATGGGCAACGGCGCACCCTGCGGCGCGGTCGTGACGCGAGCCGACATCGCCCAGACCATGGCCCAACGGCTCCACTTCAACACCTTCGGCGGCAACCCCGTCTCGATGGCCCAGTGCGACGCCACACTCGACATCATCTTGAACGAAAACATCCAAGCCCGTGCGCACAAAATCGGCAACTACCTGATGGAAGGCCTGCGTGATCTCCAAACCCGCCATCCATCCATCGGTGATGTCCGTGGCAGGGGGTTGATGATCGGTGTCGAACTCGTCGAAGACCGAACCACCAAAGCACCTGCGACAGCGATGTGCGCCGATGTGTTCGAGCGTGCAAAGAACCTCGGCCTGCTCATCGGCAAGGGTGGACTCTACGGCAATGTCCTTCGCATCAAGCCTCCGATGTGCATCACCCGCGACGATGTTGATTTCATGGTCCGCGTGCTCGATATCGCCTTCACCGAAGCTGCCAAGTAAGGATTTCATTATGCCACTGCTCATCAAGAACGGCCGAATCATCACCGCCACCGAAGACTACTGCGCTGATATCTTCTGCCAAGACGAAACAATCACCCGCATCGAACCTTCAATCGACGCCTCTTCACTCCCAGCCGACACCGAAGTCATCGAGGCCACCGGCAAGTATGTCTTCCCCGGGTTCATCGACCCCCATGTCCATATCCACCTTCCATTCATGGGTTCAAACGCGATCGACGACCACGAAGCCGCATCAAAGGCCGCACTCGTCGGTGGCACAACCACCCTCATCGAAATGATCTGCCCGGGTCCAACCGACGAACCACTCGCAGCGTTCAACGAATGGAACGACCTCGCCTCGCCGAGTTCCGCCGTCGATTACACCTTCCACATGGCGGTCGTTCGCTTCGATGATCTTGCCCAAGACCAACTCAAAGCCATCGTCACCGAGCATGGCATCGCGTCGTTCAAAATATTTCTTGCCTACAAGGGCGCACTCAATCTCGATGACTCTGATCTCTTCGACCTGCTCACGATGGCCAAAAAACTCGGCGTCATCACCACCGCCCATTGCGAAAACGCCGACGCCATCGACGCGATGCAAACCAAGCTCATCGACGAAGGCAGGATCGGCCCAGAGTGGCACGAGCCATCACGCCCCGTCAGCGTCGAAGCCGAGGGCGTACATCACCTCGCCACCTTCGCCGAGTTGACTGAAGCCCATATCTACATCGTCCATACTTCATGCACGCCCGCGGTTCAAGCCGCCGTCGATGCCCAACTCCGAGGCGTGAACATCTGGGTCGAAGCCGTCGCCCCCCACCTGACTCTCGACGAAACCTACACCCACAAGCCCGATTTCGAGGGCGCGAAATATGTCATGTCCCCGCCGTTGCGTGAGAAATCAAATCAGGATACCCTCTGGCACGGGCTCAAGTCCGGCATCATCTCAACCATCGGCACCGACCACGCCCCGTTCAACTTCGCCGACCAAAAAATCATGGGCAAAGATGCCTTCACCAAAATCCCCAACGGCATCCCTTCCGTCCAAGAACGCATCGACCTCATCCACACATTTGGTGTTCTCACGGGCAAGATCGATCTGAATACAATGGTCAATGCCTGCTCAACCAACGCCGCCCGAATCTTCGGGCTCTACCCACGCAAAGGCTCGATCAGCGTCGGGGCCGATGCCGATCTGGTGGTCTACGACCCGAACGCCAAGCACACGCTGAGCGTTGATTCGAGTTTGTCCAAGGTCGATTACAACGCCTACGAAGGCTGGGAGATGATTGGCCAAGCCTCAGTCGTCACCGTCCGAGGGCAAGTCCAAGCCCGCGACGGCAAGTTCGTCGGCACCGTCGGGCGAGGCCAACTCCTCAAACGCACACCAACCCATTTCTAAATCTTCTTATATTGGTGGCACAGGCGTCCCGCCTGTGTTCTTGTATTCTGATGTCTCAGGGTAAAAAAGTCAGCACAGGCGGGACGCCTGTGCCACCGGTTTCAGTCGTTTGATACCAACTTGTCAGATTGCTCAACAAACTTATCACCTTCCCACGCCGTATCCTTCGTCACCATACCTGCCTTGGCCGCCTTCTTCTCGGCCTTGGCATCCTTCTGGCGCTGCACCAAATCCGCGTGGGTCGTGAAGTATTGCAATGAGTGCCCGCGAAACTCTTCGATCGTCTCGAACCCATGCTTGTCCATAAACGCACCCAGTTCTTCGCACATCCGACCAGCCATTTTGTACCCATGGATCATCACGCCGGTACACACCTGCACGGTTGATGCGCCGAGCAAAATAAACTGGGCAGCGTCCTCGCCGGTTTCGACTCCACCGATGGCTGAGAGTGACCGATCCTTGAACTCGCCTTGAGTTGTTCCATTGCCGTACATCATGGTGGCGAGTTCCATCACCATCCGCAATGCGATCGGACGGACCGCCTTGCACGAGTACCCGCCCGGCACAGAATACCCCTCGACCGTAGGCTCAGGCCGGAGCGTCTCAAGATTCACACCCATCACACTCAAGATTGTATTGATCGCCGCGATCCCCTCGCACCCAGCTTTGAGTGATGCCCGTGCGGGATCAACAATGTGGGTAATGTTCGGCGTCATCTTCGCCCATACCGGAATCGTTGCAGCTTCATTCACCCACCCGCAGACTTCCTCGAGCAGATCAGGGTCTTGCCCCATCGCTGCGCCCATCTTGCGCTCGGGCATCCCATGTGGGCACGAGAAGTTGAGCTCGAATGCATCAACGCCACAGGCTTGACACCGCTCAATCATTGTCATTGGACAAAACTATAATTCCTTCGCCTCGTTCCAATAAACGTCCATTTCCGTTAAGGTCATTTCGGATAATTCTCTTCCTTCTCTTTTTGCACCTTTCTCTAAATGCTGAAAACGCTTTATGAACTTTTTATTGGTGCGCTCCAATGCCGATTCGGGATCCACATCAATAAAACGGGCATAATTTATCATCGAAAAAAGTACGTCTCCAAACTCGTCCTCCATTTTTTCTTTTGAGGCGTTGCTGTCAATTTCGGCTTTCAATTCTCCCAGTTCTTCCTGCACTTTTGCCCAAACCTGTTCTTGGTTGTCCCAATCGAAACCCACACCGCGCGCCTTTTCCTGTATGCGCGTGGCTTTTACCATGGCGGGCAGCGATTTTGGCACACCTTCCAACACAGATTCCTTGCCTTCTTTCAGCTTCAATTTTTCCCAGTTGCGTTTTACTTCTTCCTCGTCAGCCACTTCTATGGTATTTCCGCCATTTGCAGGATCACCATAAATATGCGGATGGCGGCTGATGAGTTTTTCGCAGATTGCTTCTGCCACATCGGCCATATCAAACGCATTGGTCTCTGAGCCAATTTTGGCATAAAAGACAATGTGAAGCAACAAATCGCCCAGTTCGTTTTTTACCTCTGTCAGGTCATTATCCAGAATGGCATCTGCCAGTTCGTAGGTTTCTTCAATGGTCAAATGCCGCAAACTTTGCAGGGTCTGCTTTTTGTCCCACGGACATTTTTCGCGCAGCTCGTCCACTATGTTGAGGAGGCGTTCAAATTGTACCAGTCTTTGATCCATGTTTTTCGGTTTTGTGCAAAGGTGCAGAAACGTAGAAAACCATACCAATGGCTTTCTGCTTGACGGTTTTTTTGTTAAGAAATTGATACCTTCGACTTCTTCAACGCTCCATAGCTTGGGGCTGTTGTCTTCGCCAAAGCGGAGACAACTTCACCTATAGATCATAGAAGAAGTCGGATAATTTTCGGGTAATGAAATGAAATTCTGTATTTCAGACAGCGTTAACCACTTTTTCGAAAATCGCCACCGCTACTTTCGCGTTACCTTTGAGCGTTGATGATCAAACTGTTGCGCAATACGTTTTTTATACTGCTGACGCTGTTGGCGTTGATATTTGTGGGGGCGCAGGTCATCTATTTTACGTTAGAACTTGATTCGCCCGAAGTTGAAAACGCAACACCTTCTGATGAACCGACAACAGAATCGGGAATCCGATTCTTGAACGGAAATTGGTATTTTCAGAACGACCACGGACTTTGGGAGGCGTATCTTGCAGGAAAACCGTACGAGCGTGGTGTCGTTTTTGGCAAATTGGCCAAGGCGCAGATTCAGGAACAGGAAGGATATTTTATTGCGCAGATCCGAAGAATGATTCCGTCAGAATCTTTTCTAAAAACGTTGAAATACGGTATCGCTTGGTTCAATAGAGACCTTCCGAACCATATTCCGCAGGAAATAAAACAGGAACTTTACGGTATTTCCGATTCCTTTAGTTCGGAATTTGAATTTATCGGCCCCAATTATTCGCGTATTCTCAATTACCACGCAGCGCACGATATTGGTCATGCCTTGCAGGATCTGAGCATTGTGGGTTGCACATCCTTTGCCGCTTGGGATGGTGCAAGTGCCGATTCATCTTTGATAATTGGTCGCAATTTTGATTTTTATATGGGCGATGATTTTGCCAAGGATAAGATCATCCTTTTTATGCGACCCGATAGCGGTTACGCCTTTGCCTCCATTACCTGGGCAGGTTTTATGGGCGTGGTTTCGGGCATGAATGAGCACGGATTGACCGTTACATTGAACGCTGCAAAATCGGCCATTCCCACAGGATCGCGCACGCCTATTTCTATTTTAGCACGCGAAATATTGCAATATGCGCGCACTATTGACCAAGCATACGAAATTGCTTCTTCAAGAAAAACCTTTGTTTCCGAATCTATTCTTATAGGTTCGGCCGCTGACGGAAAGGCCGCCATTATTGAAAAATCGCCAAGTGGAATTGATATTTATTTTTCAGATTCAGATAAACTTGTCTGCGCCAATCATTACCAGAGCGAGCGTTTCAAAAATTCAGAAGAAAATTTGAAGAACATTAAATACAGCGACAGTAATTACCGTTTTCAGCGGATGAATCAACTACTTTCCCGAACGGATTCACTTGTTCCTGTTTCTGCTGTAAAAATGCTTCGCGATCAAAAAGGGCTGGAAAATGTCGAAATAGGAATGGGAAATCCGAAGGCGATAAATCAGCTTTTGGCACATCATGCAGTTATCTTTCAACCCGAAAAAAGATTGATGTGGGTTTCTGTCAACCCATTTCAATTGGGAAAATTTCTGTGTTACGATCTCAATTCTGTTTTCTCAGAAACTTATAAGAATCTACGTCCGAAGGGAATATACATTGATAGTTTGACCATTGCGGAAGATGCTTTTCTGTCATCAGAAAAATACACTGATTTTATTTTTTATCGAAAGATGAAGAACCGACTTTTTGATTTTGTCGTTTTAGGAAAAGCAATAGAATGGAATGCTGGAATTGAGCAACGTTTCATCGACAGTAATCCTGAAAGTTATGTTACGTATCTGGTGCTCGGAGATTATTATTTGGAGCAGGAAAATTTGAAGAAGGCCAGGGAATATTATAAAATTTGCTTGAGCAAGGAAGTGGCTTCTTTACAGGAACGGGAAAAT
>JAESSR010000002.1 GCA_016764015.1 Phycisphaerales bacterium | reverse complement strand
GGTCAACCAGACACTTCTCAGTCGAGTCGAGTTGATGACATGTCCGATTCCGAGTGTAAAGAGGCCCATGCCGAGGATTGATCCCAGACCGAATGCGATGACATATCCCGCTGCCGCTGAACGCGAGGGCATGGCGAGGGCGGGAAGAATCGCGAGTAGTGTTGCGCTGCCTGCCAAGCCGTGGAGGGCACCGATTCCGAGCAAGCGGTGTTTGTGGATATGGGATACGGAATCGTGATCTTCTTGAATAGGCTGCGTGTGAATATGCGTATGTTCGTGTGTGTGTGCGTGATCGTTGCTTTGGGAATGTGTATGGCCATGACTATGAACATGAAGTCGCATCACACGCCGAAGGCCCCAGATGCCGATGGCGATGAGCATGAAACCAACGAGAAACTCAGCCCATGAACTGAGCGCTTCAAATGGAAAGCTCTCGCGGACAAGCAAAGCGACGATTGCAACAATCCAAATGCTTGAGCTGTGACCAAGCCCCCAGAGGCAGCCCGCAAGCCACATTCGTTTGCGTTGTTCGATTGCCATCGGTGCGACAGCCGCGAGGTGATCAGGGCCAAGAACAACATGCACCATTCCGGCAAGAAGCCCTGAGATCACGGGGAGTGACTCAAAGAAGAGATGTGATTCGTCGTGGCTGATTTGTGCGAGGTACATCGTGGTGTCCATCTCGATCAAGTGAGTTGGTTCGCACTTTGATTTGCAATCTTGTTTGTGATACGGGTTTTTAATGCGCTCGCGAGTTCGGGGACGCCGGCGAGTGTGCGTGCTGAGGTTTCAAAGATGGCAACGCCGGGCCGGGCATCATCACAGTTTCTTTTGGCAAGGTCAGTATCGAACTCAACTGCATCAGCGATGTCCATTTTGGTGAGCACGACCATGTCGCAGGTATTGATGAGGGTCGGGTATTTGAGGGGCTTGTCTTCGCCTTCAGTGCTGGGGAAGAAGAGCATGCGGAGGTCTTCGCCGAGGTCGTATCCTTGCGGGCAAACGAGGTTGCCGACATTTTCGATAATCAGCACATCGGTCGCTTCAAGATCAAATGCCGTGAGTGAGTTCTCAACCATGTCGGCTTCGAGGTGGCACATCGTGCCGGTGAGAATTTGCTCTGTCTTGCAGCCGCTTTCGGCGAGACGATCGGCGTCGTTTTCAGTTGCAAGGTCGCCAACCACTGCAACAACAGAAAGCCCATCATTTGAAAGCTGTTCCATCAACTTGGAAAGCAGTTCTGTCTTCCCGGCTCCGGGGCTCGAAACCACATTGATGACATAGATACCAAGATCGGCAAATCGGGTTCTGAGCGCACGAGCGATTTCATCGTTCTTTTTGAGTATCTTGGTACGGACTTCAAGGATGCGTGGTTTCATAGTGGGTGCTCTTTATGCGTTGGTTGGTTCATCGGCGAGTTCGAGTGAGAGTATATCAAGTTCATGACCGGCAACGACATCGCCGCTCTTTGTGCCACAGAATGTACAAACAAACCTGGGTGGGTGCGAAAGCACTGTGATTTGTTCGCATGATGGACATTTGATCTTTCCGGGGGCTTCTTCAATTTGGATCTGTGCGTGCTCGCACCTGGTTCCTTCAGCGGCAACATCCCATGCAAAGAGCAATGATTCTGTGACGATTCCAGCCAAGGCACCGATGCGCACTTTGACCGAAGCGACTTGATCGTCGCTACCCGCGTTCTCGACGGCTTCGCATGCGAGCCGAACGATATTGGTTGCGACCGAAAGCTCATGCACCGTTTGATGACTCTTCTGATGATGAGCTTTCGACACTCTGCTCATGCACTTTTTTGCCTAGGCATCGTGCGAACTCGAAGGCGAACGCCATGCCGCGTTGAACATCTGGATCGCCCATTGCTTTGATTGCGCCAAATCGCGTGACTCGGGTATCTTTTTGGACCGATGTCGCATGGGCTTCGATGGTTGCGGTGGCAACTTGATCCATAACGAGCAATGCACCCTCTGCGATGACCTGCGAGTTGAGCAGCCCTTTGAGTGCAGGCGAACTGATGATGTCGATGATTTGACCGGGAAGACCAAGGAGGTCCTGACGATCTTGATGCTCAGGCATGACTTTCTCGACGCTCTCGCGGGCGGTTTCGACGATCGAGTTTACATTGTCAGCGAGCAGGCTTGAGTTGGCCATGAACATTTCGACCATTTCGATCACATCGGTGAGCATGGGGAGTGCTTCAATGAGTTTGTTGATGGCCTTGATTGTTTCTGGATCGGCCAGTGCGGGGCTGAGTTCTTCGGCGATCTTGACGCCATGCGTTGCCGTTGCTTTGAACCGTTCGACATTGGTGTGGATATCTCCACCGCCTTCAAAAGATTCTCTCGCCGTTTCTACGATCCCGTTGGCGTTCTCGGCGAGTTGTGGGCCATTGGCTACGAATGCTGAAAGAATGCCAATCATGCCATTGAGTTCGGGGAGTCTCTGGAAGAACTCTTGAAGATTCTCAGCGTTCTGGGTATCGGTGAGAAGATCGGAAACCCGGTTGGATTGGGCTGCATCGCCGCTTTGAATCATGACATTGTTCTCCGTATTTGCTCATCTGTGAAGTGCTATTGAGCAATACGCACATGGTAGTGGATTTTGTGGATGTTGCGAGCGTGTTTGCGAACTTTGCGACAAACTTATTTGAGACGGAGTCTCAACACTGAATATTGCATTTGCAATTTGACAGTGCCCACCCAGTTCGTGTACCCTACACATCGGTGATTCGCGAGCGTATCGCCTACCAAGTACAACAGTGATGAACCGCTCATCGACGAGCAGGCATTGTACCGGAGGTATAGTTTATGGCAACGGTTGTTTGGATACATGGCGGCGCGTGCAACGGGAATACACAATCCTTTCTCAATGCAGAAGAACCAACAGTCATTGACTTGGTGACTGACTTTGGGATTGATATTCTGTATCACCACGCACTCGTGACGGAGATGGGCGAGCCTGCAAAGGCCTTGCTCAACACGATCATCAATGGTGAACGGGAACTCGATGTACTCGTTGTCGAAGGCACGATCATGGATGGGCCAAACGGGACCGGTCGATTCGACATGTTCCTCGGCAGGCCACTTAAGGATTGGGTTGCTGATCTTGCTCCCAAGTCATTCGTCACCGTCGGCGTTGGCGAATGTGCAAGCTTCGGCGGCATCCCCAGCACCACACCCAACCCAACCGACAGCCAAGGCTTGCAGTTCAAAAAGGGGAAACGAGGCGGATTCCTCGGCGAATCATTCACCGCTCGAAGCGGGCTTCCTGTCATCAATATTCCGGGCTGCCCGGCGCATCCAGATTGGATCAGCCAGATCCTCGTCGCCTTGGCGACCGGTCGAGTTGGGGACATCGCGCTCGATGAGTATCAACGCCCGCAGACCTTCTTTAAGAGCTTTACCCAAACCGGCTGTACCCGCAACCAGTTCTTTGAATGGAAGCAATCTCCCAAAGAGTTCGGCCAAGGCACCCGCACCGGCTGTTTGTTCTATGAGCACGGCTGCCGAGGCCCGGTGACGCACTCAAGCTGCAACCGTATTCTCTGGAACCGCCAATCGAGTAAGACCCGTTCGGGTCAGCCCTGTACTGGATGTACCGAACCGAACTGGCCGCATTACGATTTGGCTCCCGGCACTGTATTTAAGACTCAAAAGGTACTTGGGGCGATCCCACGCGATGTCCCCGAAGGCACCGATCCACTGAGCTACACGCTTCATGCTGCCGCAGCAAGAGCCGTCGCTCCTCAGTGGTCCAAAGAAGACATTTTCGTTGTGTAAGTGTTCGTGCAAAGCGGACTCTTCATCAAATCAAATTACCAGAAGGAATAAATCACAATGGGCACAACGCTTGAAATGAAATACGAATCCCTCGGCAGAGTTGAGGGCGAACTCGATATCAAATGTAAAATCGAAGACGGCGTCGTCACCGAAGCATGGACCGAAGGCACCATGTTCCGTGGCTTCGAGATCATCCTCAAAGGCAAAGACCCGCAGGCCGGTCTTATTGTCACTCCTCGAATTTGCGGCATCTGTGGCGGTAGTCACTTGACCAAAGCCGTGTATGCGCTCGATGTGGCATGGAAGACTGAAGTGCCGCCAAACGCTCACCTTATTCGTTCAATTGCACAAGCATGTGAAACACTTCAGTCGATTCCTCGATGGTTCTACGCCCTCTTTGGGATTGATCTTGTTCACAAAAAATACGCAAACAGTCCTTTGTATGACGAAGCGGTTCGTCGATGGGCCCCGTTTGTGGGCGAGTCGTACGATCCGGGTGTGACCTTGAGCAACAAGCCCGTGGAGATTTATGCGATCTTTGGTGGGCAATGGCCACACTCAAGTTTCATGATCCCCGGCGGCGTGATGTGTGCGCCGACACTTGTCGATGTGACACGATCGCGTGCGATTCTTGAGTTCTGGAAGAACGAATGGCTGGAAAAATACTGGTTGGGTTGCACCATCGAGCGGTACATGGAGATCAAGACTTGGGAAGATATGCTCGAATGGATTGAAGAGGACGAGAACCATCGCAACAGCGATCTGGGATTCTTCATCCGCTACTGCATGGACATCGGTCTTGACAAGTATGGTGTTGGGCCGCAGACATTCCTCGCATGCGGTACCTATATTGATAAGGATCACTACAAGAATCCTGACATCGAAAGCCGAAACGACGCGCTCATCTGCAAGAGCGGCGTGTACGACGGCGAAAACTTCCATGACTACGACCAAGCCAATGTGTATGAAGACCACACCTACAGCTTTTTCCGTGGTTCAGGAATGCTCCATCCCTTCGATGGCGTCACCGATCCGCTTGATCCGCAAGAAGCTGCCAAAGATGGTAAATACACCTGGGCCAAGGCACCACGATACCACCTCAATGGCAAGTACATGCCAATGGAAACAGGTCCGTATGCTCGCCAAATCATGGCCGGTCGGCCAGGCGGTCATGACCACCAAGACAACGACCCATTTGTTTATGACATGCACACAAAGCTTGGCGCAAGCATCATGACCCGAGTACTCGGTCGTATGCACGAAGGCCCGAAGTTGCTCAATCGCGTCAAGGGTTGGCTCGACGATATTGATCTCCATGAGAAGTTCTACATCAAACCAACCGAGCATAAAGAGGGTCGTGGGTATGGTGGAACTGAAGCCAGCCGCGGTGCACTGCAAGACTGGATCACCATCGAAGATGGCAAGATCAAGAACTACCAAGTGATTACCCCAACGGGTTGGACTATTGGCCCTCGCGATGGCAGTGGTCTGATGGGACCGATGGAGCAGGCGATCTGTGGCACGCCAATCAGCGATCCAGATGACCCCGTCGAGATCGGCCATGTGGTTCGGAGCTATGACTCGTGTCTCGTTTGTACCGTCCACGCATATGACGCCAAGACCAATCGTGAACTCGCAAAGTTCAAGATCGGTGGCGGATGTTGAACAGCATTCAGACTCTATATCAGGACTCCAAATGCTAATCATTGGCTGTGGAAACTTACTCCGGTCCGACGATGGTGTCGGGCCGGTTTTATTACGCCACCTCCTTGAACGGGGGTTGCCGCCAGGTATTGAAGTGGCTGACGGCGGTACCGCAGGGATGGATGTCGCTTTCCGTATGCGCGGCGCACGCGAGGTTGTTCTTATTGATGCGTGTTCAAGCGGTGGAGTGCCCGGGACTCTGTATGAACTCCCCGGACACGAAGCCGAATCTCCCCCGCTCGAAGCGTGCGGCAACTTGCATAGTTTCCGTTGGGATCATGCCATTACTTTTGCTCGTTGGTTGCTCAAAGACGAGTTTCCAGAAACCATAACGGTCTTTCTGATCGAAGTAGAGACTACTCATCCAGGCATGAACCTTTCTGAGCCCGTGACCAAAACCATGCACGAGCTGATTGACCTACTCATCGAACGATATGGCCAACCCACTGAACAGCCGCCTACTAAACACCTGGGGGCCTCATGCGTGTCGAACTGACCCAACTCGGATACCTCATCGTTTCTGCCGAGATAGCCGCCGAATGCTTTGGCGATGCGGACGCCGTGATCGTCGCGCTGAGAAACAATGAACTTTGGTTGATCTCTATCGGGCAACGGGCTGTTGGTGGTTTGATTTTCAAACAGCGCAATGCCCGAGGCGATCGTTCGGTGCTTGTGACCGAACAAATCGGCAATGCTCCGTGGGATGTGGGTGAACGGGAAGTCCATTGGGATGCTGACGAGCGAGCATTGCGAGTTCCTTTGTCAATCGAAAATACTGCGGATTCCTTATAATTGTTCTAGATCGGATTGCCACTTATGCACAATGAATCACATTCTCAGTTCGCTGCCATCGGGTTGCTTTGCGGTGCCGCAGGTGCTGTGCTGGTGACTGAACTCGACAATGAAGCACTTGAAGCATTGAACACGGGGAACTTCGACAAGTTGCCTTCGAGTTGTACCTTTCTTAAGGCCCTCTCCAATGGAGCGGAGCCAACGGGTGATGTTGGACGAAATAACGAGGCGTTGCTCGCAGGGGATGCCAAAGCCCTGAGCAGCATGGCCGAGCAATGCGATCACGATGAATCTCTTCGGGTGCATCTGGTGTGTGCTGCATACCGATTGGGCTCGGATATTGAACTCCCAGCTGATTCAGATCAGATTGATCCACGCGTCCGCGCATACTTGATGGCGACCAAGGCCCATGAGCTTTCAATGGATGGTGAGCATAAAAAAGCGGCTGAACTGCTTACAAAGGCATCTCAATGCGTTGAGTCATCTTCGCCCGCAGCGGCTGCTCGATTAGTTGGCGAAGCAGCCGTGATTCTTGCCGATGCCGGGATTGCTGATGCTCGGATTCTTCTTGACCTCGAACGAGCAGCCGATAGTCTCGAAGGGAGCGGCTTTACTGAGTTGCGTGGTGAACTGCTTATCTCGCGTGCAAGCTTGCTCATGGAACGCGGCGGCGAGCGACCAGCGATGCTTCAAGAAGCGATCC
>JAESSR010000226.1 GCA_016764015.1 Phycisphaerales bacterium | reverse complement strand
GTTTGGGACTCCAAGTTTTTTCTGAGCTTACGAAGACGATGGATCAGCCCACGCATAGGCCAAAGTGAGAGAAGCAGACACATCACAACCGCGGTTATGCTGACAAAAAAAACTGTCCAAAGCGTGCTGCGCTGTGCTTCTTTGGCAAGTATTGGAGTGGCTTGGATGCCGGATTCCGCATCGTTGTAGAGGTCTCGGATATCGCTTCGGATGTTCTGAACTTGCTCGATGCGCTGATCCGTTGTCAGTGTTGGCCAACCGGTCCCAACAAGTTCGCTCAGTTGGGTCAAAGCGTTGGAGGCGTGCATAGATTCCTCGGCTTGATGTTCGTCGCTCGCGGCGCTGTCGTATTGCTCGGCGAGAAACTGGAGCATGGTCGATTCAGCGCTGAGGAGTTGGGTAAGCGCAAGAGCGGCGAGTTTTGGGTCGTCTTGTTGGAGCACCAGCAAGGCCACGCTCAGGTTAATGTCGATGGGTTGAAGGTTTCGTGTTTCGGCATATTCTTCGATCACCAGGTCAATCTCATGATCCATCCGGTCAAGACCGCGCCAGGTGACGAGTGTGACACTCAGCGGGAGCAAAAGAATTAGGATCACTGAGATCAGCAGCATGGTCTTTGTGTTCATAACGCTCCATTCTGCCGCCCAAAATAGATCGGGTGGTGTGCCCCAAGAGGTCGACTGCAAACATTGCAGGATCGAGTATCGAATACTCTCAGGGCTGTTCTCTATTCTATAGCTATGGAATCACAGATCGCAAAGATCGACCATCCAGAGCCAATGATTCATCACGGACGCCGCCGATGGGGCGCACTGGTGATGGTATGTCTTGCGGTCACCGTCATCGTGATGGACGGCTCGATTGTCAATGTCGCCCTTCCAACGCTGATCAAGACACTCGATGGCACCTCCAACAGCCAGCTCCAATGGATCGTCGATGCGTACATCCTCTCGTTTGCGGTATTGCTTCTGACCTCGGGGAGTTCGGCGGATCGGTTTGGACGACGACGGCTCCTGATGATCGGGTTAACAATCTTTGCGGCTGTCTCGGTCGGAGCGGCGTTCTCCAAGTCGGCAACACAGCTCATTTTTTGGCGTGCGGCGATGGGTGTTGGGGCCGCGATGATCTTCCCGGCAACACTTGCAATCTTGACCGATGCGTTTCCTGAACCTCGGCTCCGACGGATGGCGATCGCGATGTGGGCCGGGTGCAGCGGGCTCGGCGTGGCGATCGGTCCAGTTGCAGGCGGCTGGCTGTTGACGCATTACCATTGGGGATCGATCTTCTTTATCAATGTGCCGTTAATCGCCGTGACGCTTTTGGGCGGGGCATTGTGTATCAAAGAATCGCGAGACCCGGAGCACCCTGCGTTTGATTTCGTCGGAAATGCGCTGGCGATCTTGGGGCTCATCGCTTTGATCTGGGGGCTTATCGAAGGACCTGAGCTTGGATGGCTGTCTCCCAAAATTCTTGCATCGCTCGCATCGGCGGCGGTGCTGCTCACAGGGTTCTTGATATGGGAATCGAAAGTGAAGAGTCCGATGCTTGATATCCGGCTCTTTCGGAATCGGCAGTTCGCCGGCGGGTGCATCGCGATTACCACCGCGTTCTTTGGGTTGTTCGGATTTGTGTTTATGGTGACACAGTTCTTTCAGTTTATCTATGGCTACGACGCGCTCGGGGCGGGGCTTCGGACGCTTCCCTTTGCAGGGTTTATTGTCCTCGGGTCCGGGGTCGCCGATCGGTTTGGAGCATTCTTCGGTGCTCGGTTGATCTCGCCTGCAGGATTGGTGTTGATGGGGTTCGGGTTCTTGCTCGTGACTCAGGATACTGCCCAGACTCCATACTTGACGCTGGTATATCAGATGGGATTCCTCGGCGTCGGGCTCGGGATGGTCAATGCCTCAGCGACGAACTCGATCATGTCTGCTCTTCCATCGGCCAAGGCTGGGGTTGGATCATCGGTCAACGACACCGCTCGTGAGCTTGGCGGGACGCTGGGTGTAGCGATCATGGGGAGTCTGTTTAATGTGGTGTATCGCAGCGACATCACAAGCGGGTTTGAGGGGTCGCCCATTCCAGTTGAAGCCCAGGAGACACTTCGGGATTCGGTCGGGATGGCGATGGGTGTAATCGATCAGATGAATCAGACTGCAGGTCCGATCGCGGCTCAGGCGGTGCGGACACCAGTACAAGACGCGTTTATTGGCGGGTTCCATGCGAGCTCATTGCTGGCGGGGATTGCAGCTCTTTTAGGAGGTGTTGCCGTATTTTTCTTTCTCCCACCCAATTCACACACAACAGAAGAACAATGCTCGGATCAGGGCTCCCACGATCCCGATCCACAACAAATCACCAGTGGGCAATCCGTTGTCAACAGAACCAGGAGTGAACAGCTTTGACCAATCTCAATATACTTTCGGTGAATACGGCCCTCCCGCCAAATCGGTACACCGCCGATGAGATGGATGTGGCCTTTACACGATGGCTCTCTACACAGGACAAGGTCGTCCAGATCAAAGGGCGTCGTATTCTTCGCAATGCGAATGTGAAACAACGCCATTCGTTCTTGACGCTTGATGAAGTCTTCTCGCCTCGCTCCCTCACCGAATCGACACAGAAGTATCGAGAAGCCATGATCGAGCACGGGACACAGGCGCTCCGAAAGGGGCTGAAACTCGCTGGGGTTCGTCCTGATGAGGTTGACATCCTGATTACAACCTCGTGTACCGGGTACATGATTCCATCGGTCGATGCGTATATGGCCGACGAGCTTGGGATGCGTTCTGATTTGATTCGGCTTCCGGTGACCGAGATGGGTTGTGCCGCGGGTGCTTCGGCGCTGATCTACGCTTCGAAGATGCTCGCGGGAAAGCCCGGCGGGATTGCGGCGGTGGTGAACATCGAGTTCCCTACCAACACTATGCAGCATGATGATTACTCCATGGACAACATCGTGGGTACTGCGCTCTTTTCCGACGGCATCGCGTGCACCATTCTCCGCCAGGGCGGAGAAGCCGGGGTCGCAACGATCAAGGACTGTGCCATGCACCAGGTGCCCAACTCAACCGAGGTTCTTGGGTATCAACTCACCAATACCGGGCTGTTGATGAATCTTGATGTGTCACTCCCCGAAGTGATCGGGAACAACTTTGAACTGGCCACCCGCGGAATCCTTGATCGAAATAACCTGACACTGCGTGATCTCAAACACTTTGTGGTGCATCCGGGCGGGGTCAAAATCCTCGATCAGATACAATCACTCCTCGATGAGCATGGCGGCGATGTGAGCCGATCACGCGAGATCATGCGTGACTACGGCAACATGTCGAGCGCGACAGTGATGTTTATTCTCAAGTCATTGCTTGAGAGCGATCCCGAACCGGGCGATGCTTTGCTGATGAGCTTTGGTCCTGGATTCGGTGCCCATCAACTCTTGCTCTCGATCAATCCTCAGGAGAAATCATGACCACTACACACGATAACGACGCAAAGCTCAAGCTGATCAAGGACACCGGGTTTGACCGACACTTTGAGGCCAAAACATGGCCCGAGTACAACAAGCTGTTCTTTGAAGGGCTCGCAGAAAAATATGACGCGACCAATGAGTTGCACTCGCTGGGGACCAAGTCCAAGTTTGACCGCAAAGCCGTCGCCCGGATGCCTGTTCAACCTGGCGATCATCTGCTCGATCTGTGTACCGGGAGCGGCGACATCGCGATTGAACTCGCCAAACAGTACAAAGACCTGAATATCACCGGGATCGATGCCTCGCCCAATATGCTCACGGTTGCGAGACGAAAATCAGAGATGTTTGGAGATCGAATCTCTTATGAAGTGGGCGATGCGCTCGCCCTTGACTACCCAGATGATCACTTTGATTGTGCCGTCATCAGCTTCGGGTTGCGGAATCTCAATAGTCTTGAGGCCGGTCTGGCTGAACTCCAACGCGTCGTCAAGCCCGGCGGGTTCGTGTGCAACATCGATCAGGGAAAGCCAAAGAGTGCTCTCTTCAATATGATCTACAACATCCAGTTCAAGCACATCGCACCGGTGCTCGGAAAGATCGTGTTCCACCGCGGCGAATACAACTCGTTCAAGTACCTGCCTGAGTCCAACAAGTATTTTCCGGACCAGCAGACACTCTGTAGTATCTTTGCTGATATTGGGTATCAGAGAGTCACCAACTTCAACTATTGGTTCGGAGCCGTGGCTCAGCAAATCGCGATTGTTCCAAAGATTGAGAGTCCAACAGAATGAGGCATGATGTCCTCGTTATTGGCGGCGGCCCGGTCGGGCTCACGAGTGCCCTGCTGCTTGCCCAGCAGGGGCTGCGTGTTGCGGTGATCGAGAAGCAGCACACATCGCGTCCATCGCTTGGAGCGGTGGCGCTCGATGATGAATGCCTACGGATCTGGCAGGCGTGCGGGCTCGAGCATGATCTTGATGAGGATTGGGAGGGCGGGGATATCGGCGCGGTGATGTGCGAGTACCTCGACGGACGAGGGCGGCCGTTTATTCAGTTGAAACAGCAAGAGAGCGATCTGGGATATCCGCAGGCGGTGGTCATCCATCTGGAACGGATTATCGAAAAACTCCGCAGATGTGTAGAAGATCATGAGTCCATCGAACTCTTCAGCGGCTACACCATGGTCGATCTCAAACAATGCGAACAGAGCGTGACGATAGATTGCGTAGGACATAACGAGCGGATGATCTCGATTCGTGGCGCATGGGCGATTGCATGCGACGGACGGACGAGCGCGACGCGTGAGATTCTTGGTATCCAAGTGGAATCCAAAGCGTTGAAAAACCCATGGTTAGTTGTCGATTTCGATGACGAGAATCAGAGCGGGCACGCACAGTTCTGGTGTCTACCTAAAAAAGCAATTGTGACTGTCCCTATGCCTCATGGCACCCGCCGGATCGAGCGGATGCTCCCGCCCAATACCGACGACTCGACCATCCTTGAGGATGAATCACTCGTTCGTCAGTTGGTCAGTCCCGCATGGGACGGAGCTCTGAAGGCGCCGATCCGGGCCAAAGCAATCATGTGCTTCCAGTCTGGGATTGCTCAGAGATGGCGCAGCGGACGGGTATTCCTCGCCGGCGATGCGGCTCATCAAACACCGCCGTTTGCTGGGCAGGGGCTTGCAACCGGGCTCCGAGATGCGGCCAACCTGAGCTTCAAAATCGCAGGGGTTCATCAGCAATGGCTCTCTGCTGATGTGCTCGACACCTACGAGATCGAACGCCGACCCCATCAAGAACGCATGATCGATCTCGCACTGAGATTGGGGAAAATCATGGCTCCGGGTTCGCGTGTTCGCGCAATGGGGTTGCATTCAACTATTCGTGCATTGATGACCATCCCTCCGATTCGAAGACATATGCAACTCCGAGGCGCGGGAACACGCCCGACGATTTACGATGGATTTCTATCGAGCGGTGGCATGGCGGGTCAATACATGCCTCAGCCTTGGGTCAACACCGAACTCTCAAATCGGGTGCGCCTTGATCAACTCCTCGGGCGACGGATGACCTGGATTGCGATCGGCGATGGCGATTCTCCTGCGGAGTTGGATCGTTCATTTCTTTCGCATTGTGACACCATGCTCGTTGAGAATCAAGATTTTTATGACTCTGACCGATTGCTCCAACGCCGATTCGGCGCGGGGAGTCTTGTGCTCGTTCGCCCTGATCGGGTCATTCACACACATTACCCCGCCTCAAAGGCATCCTCTCTCAGAACAAGGAATACGCCATGCCTCACCACGCCCTCGCATCACTCCCAAGCACCCGTCTCGGGCGCTGCTTTGGTTTGATCTGTTTGCTTGCCCTGCTCTCAGGGTGTGTAGCAAACAGCTCGAATCCTGAGATTCATGCCCGTTGGGCGGTCATGAATAACGATAACGCAACGATCAGGCTCCAACTCACCAACCCCGGTGGACGCAACCTCACTGTCCAATCGCTCCAATACGAACTCAGCCACGGCGAGATGGGTTTCCCGCTTGCGACCGGCACATGGTCCGGAGCACTCGAACTCCCCGCCAAGGGTGAAGCGGGATTGGATTTGATGATTGTGTTTGATGACCAACCGATCGAAGACGACTCGACACTCCTCCTGCTTAACGGTCAGCTTGAGTTCAAGGATCACACCGGATTCTTAGGGCTCTCGTCGATGGATATGACCGGGACCTCGTTCCAACTCGAAATCGAAGCGAAGCGAGGTGATGAATGAAACTTGCTCCCGCATCGTACGGCATCAGTCTTCTCATCGTTGTTCTTGCTCTTGGTGCATGGCTGACAACCGGAAGCGAGGGCTACACCCGTTGGCCTGACACAAAGCTCGCACTCACCGACGCGCCGGTAAGCGAGGCGGAGGACGACCTGCTCGCTGACATCGGATTTGAAACGGACGATCAAGCCGAGGAAGCCCCTGATATCGAGAGTCGATTTGTATTTGGATTGGTGCCAGGCGGAATCGATCCCAAGCACCTCATCTCCGTCGCTACGGCTATCGCCTTTGCTCTTGGAGTTTCTGCAACCGCCACGATCATTTCATTCCGTAGAAAATCAAAGTCGAAAGTATCAAGGACATCTTGAAAGGAACATCATCATGAACAACAAATTAACCAAAGGTATCATCGCCACATTTTTGATTGGTCTCTCCGGCATCGCATTGGCGGCTATTGCGCCTGAACCGGTACTTGAACCGGCCGTACCCAAAGAGATCGCCGCCGATGGCGTGGTGTACCACACCATCACGGGCAAGCAAACCCAAGTGACTTTCACCTCCAAAGCCCCGCTCGAAAACATCGTTGGAAAATCGAACTCCGTCGTCGGATATGCGGTTGCTGCACAAGGTGAAACTCCAGCCAAACTCGTTGGTGCCAAGTGGGTTTTGCCGGTCGAATCACTCGCTACCGGGTTGCCCATGCGAGACGAGCACCTTTACCATGAATGGCTCGAATCCGGTTCATTCCCCACGATTGAGTTTACACTGACCTCGACCGAAGACATCAAACTCGTCAAGTCCGGTGATGGATTCACAACTTGGACACTCACACTCATCGGCGATATGACACTCCATGGCCAAACCAAGAGCATCCGTGTCGAGAAGGCAAAGCTCTCATTCCTTACCGCGTCAGAGAAAACAGCCAAGATCGCGGATGGTGACCTGTGCTTTCTCAAGTGCACCTACAGCATCAAGATGTCAGACTTTGATATCCACCACAAGGATGTACCCGACAAGGTTTCTGATGAAATCAAGCTTGTTCAGATGCTCAGGATGACCACCGTACAAGATTGATTTGAGTTTATTTGGCGCATTCACTCTGGCTCTGATGCTGCCAAGTTGCTGTCATGCCGGTTCAATTGGATTCAGTTGGCTCTTCGAATCTGATTCGTATGTCATTTCATGCCCTCTCTTTCCAACAGCCGATAGCTCCGTTCTATCGAAAGGTTTTATCAATGAAAATGACACATATCCTCGTCCTTGAGGTCACCCACGCGCCAGGTAATCTGGCTAAAGTCCTCGCGGTTGTTGGCGAAGCCGGTATTGTTGTTCAGGGGCTCCAGGCCTTGGGACGGAAACAGAATCGAACCCGCTGGGAACTCTCCATCGAAGTCGACAAAGACCTCCTCGCAGCGTTGTGCGCAGAGATCGACAAACTTCCCATAGCAACCGTCATTGGTAAATCAGACAGGATTATGCGTCAGCACGAGGGCGGCAAAATCGAGGTGAAGTCTCGGTCCTCCATCGACAATCTCCAAGTACTCAGAGACATCTACACACCCGGCGTTGCGCATGTCTGCTTAGAAATTCAGAGAGACCCATCCTTAGCACGAAAATACACAACGATCGGAAACACCGTTGCCATCATCACCAACGGCACCGCAGTCCTGGGCCTTGGTGACATCGGTCCCGTTGCCGGGCTCCCTGTAATGGAGGGCAAAGCCGCGCTCTTCCAGATTTTCGCTGGTGTCTCAGGCATCCCTATCCTGCTTGAATCGAAGGACCCCGACGAAATCATCAGGGTTGTTGAGGCCATCGCCCCATCATTTGGTGCAATCCAACTCGAAGACATCTCTGCTCCGGCATGCTTTGAGATCGAAAAAGAACTCCGCTTGCGATTGAATCAACCCGTGCTCCACGATGATCAGCATGGAACGGCTGTCGTTGTGATCGCCGCCCTCATCAACGCGGCTCGTATCACAGGGGTCAATCTTGAAGAGTGTGTCATCGGCCAGATCGGGCTCGGTGCCGCCGGGCTTGGGATTGCCCAGCTTTTGATGCGGTTTGGTGTGCATCAGATTCTCGGCGCCGATCTCTCAACGGAGGCCAAAGCAAGACTCAAAGATATGGGAGGCAAGCCCGCGGAGTTAGACTATGTGATGCAGAATGCAGATATTGTGATCTCAACGACAGGGGTCAAAGGCTTGATTAAACCCGAAATGGTCCGCGAAGGACAAATTATATTCGCACTCTCCAATCCTGACCCAGAAATTGAACTATCGCTCGCCCTCGAACAAGGGGCACGCTTTGCGGCAGACGGGCGGAACATCAATAATGTCCTTGCATTCCCCGGACTCTTCAGAGGCGTGCTCAATGCCGGGGCTACAAAGTTCACGGATTCAATGCTTATCGCAGCCGCCAAAGCAATCGCAGAATCCGCCCCCGACGGCGACCTCATCCCATCCCCGCTAGATCATAAAGCACACAAGAATGTTGCCGATGCCGTCGAGGCCGCGGCAAGGGCATAAAGACTCACGAGCCAAACAATGTTCTGGATTTTTCAACTGCCCCCTCGACATCTTCAAATAAATAGCCTGGATTCGCCATTTGAACTGCCCCACAGAGCGGTGCAGCCATGTTCTCGAATTCCAAAAATGGGACAGAAGTGGGGCAGACGCCAACCCCTTTCTGCAAGCATGTTCACAAGTGTCTACAAAATAAGCCCTTGCAAAGGCAAGGGCTTATCAAACGGAGAGAGGGGGATTCGAACCCCCGAGGGGATTACTCCCCCACACGAATTCCAATCGTGCGCCTTCAACCGCTCAGCCATCTCTCCAGTATAATCAATCAGCATCCCGAAGAACACCGATCTGGGTTGAGCATGGAGTTTAGACTCCTCGTTGACTCAAACCAACCGAGCCGACACCCAATCTCATGGGCCTATTCGACTCTTGAGAGCATGCCCGAGAGCCTCGATGCAATCCGCAGGCTCACTCATTCGTCCAGTTCCTGAATGCCTGCATGCCTGCCAACCAACACCCGGGCCGACGAGTGTGAATCCATCGGCGATCGCGGTCTCGATATTCCGCTGGGTGCTTGGCTGATTCCACATCGAATCGTTCATCGCGGGTGCAAGGAGCACTGGTATTTTCTTACGATCGATTGCGCTCAGGATCAAGGACACCACATCATCTGTTCTGCCTTGCACGAGATTGGCGAGGGTATTCATGGTGCATGGTGCAACCAACGCTGCGTCGCAGCGGTCGGCCAGCGCTATGTGCTGGGGATCGTTGGATTCGATGTGCTCCCAAGATGATGTATAGACGGGATTGCCCGACAATGCTCCGAATGTCATCGGCGTGACAAACTTTGCTGCTGCGGGTGTCATGGCGACAGTCAAGCTTGCGCCGGCTTGTGCAAGGCGAGAAACAATGGTGCATGATTTGTAGGCTGCAATCCCGCCGGTGATGGCGACGAGGATTGACTTGCCCTCGAAGTGTGTGCGCAGAAAATCAGGATCGAGCCAATCCTGAATCGGGTTTCGATTCGTTGATGAGCTTTGATCTTGATTTGATTGCTTAGTCATAGGCTTTGAGCGTTCGATTCAATAGACTGCTCAAAATATTGGATCAGAGCAGTGCTTCTTCTTGGACCGGGGAGTTCTCGATATATTCAAGGGTGATTTTGTCTTGCATGATTTCTTCGACAACGATCTCGAGATCGGTGCGTCCATCACGGGCAACCAATGGGCGTGCGCCATCGAGGAGTTGTTCGAGCCGACGCTGGATGAGCGCACAGAGCTTGAACTTGCCACCGATTTTCTCGACGATTTCATCACTTTTCAAGGCTTCGATCATCTGTTATCCTTCGTAAGAGCCGCGACTTGTTTCGCCAGTTGTACATCAGTTGTATCATCAGTCGGCGCATACCGACATCGGCCAAAGCGTAATTTGTGCGGAGACAAGTGTAGCCTCACACCGGGTTTGAGACCAGTGTTTGCCTATGCTCAAGGGCGATTTCTCCCATTCAAACGAGCGATATTCTATGCCCACACCAGTTTCCCCCCCACTCTTTACCCTCGGCGATCGTGTGATTCACACCGGCAAGCCCGAATGGGGCTCAGGGGCTATATCCTCAGCTTCGGCGTTCAAGCACGAGGGAAAAACCTGCCAAAGGCTCACAATCCGGTTCGATCGGGCGGGGCTCAAGACCATTTCCACAGCCTACGCCGATATCCAGATCGCTTCACAGATCGCATCAGCCATCAAGCCCATGCTCGAAGAGCACCACGCCCCGCTGCCCATCGCGAGTGCTGGGCATCGAGAAATCCTCGAAATCATGACAAAAATGCCCGAAAACGCCCGTGATCCGTTCGCTACGCCCGCCCAAAGGCTCGAAGCGACCTTGAGCCTCTATAGGTTCACAAGCACCGGGGGCTCGCTGATTGACTGGGCTGCAGCCCAATGCGGGCTCGCTGATCCGATGGGAAGGTTCAATCGGCACGAGTTAGAGGATTTTTATCGGATGTTCGAAATGAATCTACGATCACACCTTGGCAAGGTGGTCAAGGACGCCAATAC
>JAESSR010000225.1 GCA_016764015.1 Phycisphaerales bacterium | reverse complement strand
GTCAAGATCGCCGAGGAACTCAGCCCGGCACTCGCCGATCCTGAAACAATCAAAGCCATCAATAAACTCATTGAAGCACTCCCCATGCTCACCGATGTGATCGAAATGATCGAAATGTTCATGGCCAACTCAAGCCTGCTCGCTGACAATGTAAACTCGATCGTCGAAACCGCCCGCGAGAGTGTGGAGAAAGTCATGCCGGAGCATCAAGACCGCCAAGACCTGATGAGCCTTCCCGGACAAATCATAGAAATCATCAGTTCGCCTGCACTCAAAGGGCTACTCAACTCGCAGGTCATCGCAGAGGGCGCATTGCTCGTCATGGATCAAGTCGCCACCGCAACCATCGAAGCCCATGCGACATCGGTCCAAAAAGACAATCGAGTCACACGGTTCGGAGCAATCAAGGCAATGGGCGATCCCGATGTCCAACGCGGCATGGCGTTCGCCTTCGAGTTCGCTCGATGCCTGGGTAAAAAGGTGCATGAGCAGAGTGTCGAAAGCTCATCATCAGAAGAGTCATAACACAGTGCATGAGCTTTCAGTCGCAACTAATATCGTCCGGCTCGCGTGCGAAGCCGTAGAGGACGCGGGAAGCGACGATCAAGTCGCAAGCGTCAAGGTAAGAATTGGTGCCCTTGCCGGGATCGTCACAGAATCATTGATTTTCGCATGGGATGTAGCCGCTGAAGGCACCAAGTGTGAACATGCACAGATCCAAATCGAAGAAGTCCCCGGAAAGATCAAATGTCCATCATGCGAACAAATCACAACACTTTCGCATCCACCCAGGTTTATTTGCGCATCTTGTGGCACAAAGAGCGGTGATGTTGTGGCCGGTCATGAACTTGATATACTCTCACTCGAACTCGCCGATGAACCAACCAACGCATAAAGAGCATTCACCATGAAACCACGCATCCTCGAAGTCCGTACCAAGATTCTCAAAAAGAATGATGAGATCGCTCGTGCGCTCAGAACCCGATTTGCCGATCTTGGTATCTATGTCATCAATGTGGTTTCAAGCCCCGGAGCCGGAAAAACAGAACTGCTTTCCAAGTTGATGGAGCAGCTTTCAAATGATGGGCTTTCTGTTGTTGCGGTTGTTGGCGATCTTGCTACTGAAAACGACGCCGATCGCCTCGCCCAAAGCGGCTGCAAGACAGAACAAATTCTCACCGGCACCATGTGTCACCTCGAAGCCGACATGGTCGAGAAATCACTGACAGCGTTTGATCTTGAAACAACCGATGTCCTGATTATAGAAAATGTTGGCAACCTCGTCTGCCCGCAAGGATACGACCTCGGTGAAGACCTCCGCATGCTCTTCTTCCCCAGCACTGAAGGCGAAGACAAACCACTCAAATACCCGACCCTCATCAATACCTGCGACATGGTTGTGCTCACCAAAATGGACATCGCAGATGCCGTCGAGTTTGACACTGATCTTGCGAGACGGAACTGTGATGATGCCCGCCCAGGCGTTGCCATCTTTGAAACCTCAGCACGCACACTCGCCGGTGTTCCCGAACTTGCGAGCGCATTAAAAACCCGTATCACAAATAAGATTGAAAATCTAAGTGCGAGCCAACTCACTTGATCGAGTTGAACACCACGATGTACTTCGCACAAATCAGCCACGACGAATCACATCTCTTCTTTGAGTCACTCCCTGTGCTCTCCGGGCTTCTTGCCGGGATGGTGCATGTTGTTCTTGGCCCTGATCACCTCGCGGCTGTCGCACCGATGGCAATCGAACAACGCAAACGAATGTGGCTTGCGGGTTGCCTTTGGGGGCTTGGTCATAGCACAAGCATTTGGATTGTTGCGATCGTCGCTTTGCTTGTCCGCGAGAGTTTTCCATTTGAAGCGATCAGCTCATGGGCTGAGTTTCTCGTTGGTTTCATGCTCATCGCCATCGGAATCTGGGGCCTTCGGCGTGTAATGCGACTTCATGTTCATAGTCATGGCCATACGCATTCCCAAAGCAACGATCACTCGCACACACACGAACATACGCATATTCACACGCAGCCTATTCAAGAAGATTACGATTCCGTATCCCATATTCACAAACACCGCCTGCTCGGAATCGGTGCCCTCCACGGCTTGGCAGGCAGCGCAACACTACTGGCAATCCTTCCCGCCCTCGCCATGCCCTCGCGTTCAGCGGCGGCCGGATATGTCATCGCATTCGGTCTGGGATCTATCCTCGGCATGGGCCTCTTTACACTCGGAATCGGACATGTCATCAACTCAACTCGACTGAGAAGCGTCTGGTTGACCAAAGGATTCCTGAGTCTGACCTCAGTTGCATCAATCGGGATCGGTCTGTTTTGGATTCTTGAGTTCTCTACCAACTGAGTAAAGACCTCCCCATTTGATCTCTTCTTGAACTTCATGACAACATTGCCTATTCAACTTTATATCCAAGACGCCTGAATCTGTTTCAGCTTTAGTTGCCAGTTTAGAGCTATTCTCCATGTCTGCCCATGGTGTTTCTCTATCATCCCCGCTTCGCTCAATATTCGGAACGACGCATCCCAGCCCGGTCGACCTGTTGTTGTGGGTTTCCATGGATGCCCCCATGGCAGTCTCACCAAATATCGATCAGCGATTGGCCAAGTCCATTTTTTCTCTTTCTGAATGATCAAAAGCACATAGTCAATGGCAAACGCGATCTCCGGTGAACGATCTTCAGGATCCCATGGCCGCTCAATGGTGGCGTTGAGATACATCGGCCACACATCATCAAAGAAGATTGATTTGTCACCGAGCAGTATCAGCGGTGGCCGGAAAACGGTATTGTTGAGGATGTTGTTGCCTGGATCGAAAACATCACTGATCCCATCGGCATCGAGCATCTTCAAGAAACCAGCGGCCTCATCATCAGTAATCATGCCGGTTGGTGCTTTGGGCAGAAGTGACGGTTGAATAATCCGCTTCGTGCGGCTCTTCTTTGGTGCCCGAACACCCGGTTCAATGTCACCTGGGAGTTCAAGGATTCGCATGAGGTCACTGTATATGCCGAATTCGCCTCTTTGCCAATGCCGCCTGAGTTGAATGTGCCGACGACGCCAGCGCTCTGCTCGCATGATCAGTTGCCCTTGAAACGCATTGTGTTCTTCGCACCAATACTGAACGATCAGAACCGCCACGATCGTATGTGATCGTGGGACATCAGAGCTCAACAGAGTATCGAGTGTTTTCAGTTTGACTCGATCATCAGGTGTCAGTCCTTGGTTCTTTGCCATTTCGTTCTCCGATTTTGTGACGGCGGTAGCCGTCGAAAATTATTTTTAATTTTGAAGCCCCCCTCTGGCTGTTGAGTCAAAGAGGGCGATTTGGAGTTCGTCAGGATCATGCATCAAATGGCTAAGATCCTCAGGCAGCCTTGCGTTTTCGGCGACAGCGGTCGCATCCTTTGGGCTTGAATGGCCGTTGGCATTCAGCATGGCAAGCTCCTGGCAGCTCGATGGTTACAGTCTCAAGCAGAATCGAAGCCCATTTCTTTGTCCGGTAGAAAGACTTGGGTCCGGTTCTTTCCAGCGGACAAAAATCTCGCCGACTCAGCATCGATGCGGGGATTGCGAGCGAGAAACTGACTTCCCGCTTCTCAAGATCACAGACCGCTTCATCAATGAGCATTTCAAAGACATGCCGGATATCAGAACTCTGCGTCGAGGCAAGCGAATCAAGCAAATCTGCCATGTCCGCAATGATGCCGTCCGCCATCTGCTCGATCTCAGGCTCATTCATGCGAGGGCCTTGATCGATTTCATCAAGGCGAGATGTGATTTCTCGTTTGCGATTTTCAGCCTTCTGAAGTTTTGACTTTGCTTGCTCGGCGAACTCGCCTTCGAGCTGATCGAGCAACGACCCCGCCTTGCGATCCAATGCTTGGAGTTCCTTCTTGAGCTGCTTAACCTCGTCTTGCGTCCCGCCGCGTTGTCGATCCTGACTCCGGATATCATCGAGAAGCATCGGGCGAAGATCGGGCGCATTGCAGATGAGTTGCTCGATCTCTTCGAGGACCGCCCGATGGATCGGCTTGGCGGGGAGGGCTCGTTTCAGATGTTGCTTGGCTGATAAGTTATAACGATGGCTCCGAGATATCCGGTAGTATGCATACTTCCTGTTCGCTGAACTGCTCCCGCGCATCTCGGATCCGGTTGACCGTTCCTTCAGGATCCCCGCCAACGGGAACTGCTTGCTCCGCTCTGACGCCCCGTACTTGGGTTCGACCGGCTTCGATTTTGGAACATGCCCATGCTCGAACCAATCGAGATACTTGTTCAGATGTGAGAATGCAAGCGGTCGAATCTCAGGCGGCAGATACTCTTCAAGTTCCGGGCATTCAACTCGATACCAATCTTCTCGGGGCCTGATCTGCTTGAGCTTCTTGCCATAGTTCTTTTTGAGCGGCTCGGGCAAGCCCTGGCTCTGTTTGCAGTAGATGCCATTGGCTCGGAAGCTGGCAAGCCCAAAGCCAAGGTAGGCCGAGAATCTGAGCATCGCTTGGATGCAGCCGCTGCTCCAGAGCCCACCTCGCGGGGCGGGGGTTCCTTCATCATTGAGCATTTTGGCAATGCGATAGGTCCCGATCCGCTTGAGAAAGTACGACTCAAAGACTCGGCGGACTATTGACTGTCGCTGGGGATCGCCGGGGATCAGAATGACCCGGTCTTGTTTGTCTTTTTTGAATCGTTCTTTTTTCTCATAGCGCTCTATCTCGTTGCCGGTCTGCGGATCGAGCATAGCCCTGACATCATGGTCAAGATCCCTCATGATGTAGAGGGGCTGACCCTTCGAGTTCAAATACTTTCGGTCGATCCCATACGGGGTGCGGGTGCAAAAGTCCGCCGTCCATCCTCAAGCGATGTTCTCGACCCTCTTGCAGAGTTCATCGCGTTGCTCTTGGCTTGGCGATGATTGGTTTCCGCCTTGATCATATGGAACATCGGCGCAAACTCTGAATCGCCAAGATCGTCGATCGCCTCGATGAGGATGATGCCCGCATCCTGCATCATCGTCATGATCTTTCCGAAATGGTACGAGCCCGATCTTCCGAGTCGGCTCAGGTCAAATACCATGATGGCGTCGATGGGTTCGCCGTTCATTTTGCGATCGATGATCGCTTGGATGGCGTTCTCGACATTGGCCTGGATGCTTCCAGAAATTCCGGCCATCTCATGGGCCCGGAGCAGTTCGACCCCGAGCTCATCGGCTTTGGCCTTGATGCTCTTGAGTTGATCCGCTATGGATGTATCCGCCTGCTCATATGTTGAGCAGCGGATAAGCGGGACGGCCCGCAGTTTCTTGGGTTGATCATGATTCGTCATAATCGACCTCCTTTTATTCTTCCATCCGCTTGCGAATGATTGATGAGGTCAATCGACGAATGGCTTTGTCATAATTTTCTTGCTCATTTGAGTTCATGGGTCTATACGAGACCGCAATATCGATCCGCTTTGTTGGGCGTCCTTTTCTGCGCTGCGTTTGCGGCTTGGTGTGTTCGCACTTCTCTATACCTGAGTCCATTTGAAACTCTTTTATTATTTTTGATTTTTCCATTTGGGTGCGTTTTCGAGACTCCTAGGAGGATTCACAATGGCTGTGCTCATCGCCACGGAGTGGCCATAAACAGACCTCGCCAAGTCGACTGCATCTCGAAATTCTTCCCCGTAATCAGTGGTGTAGCGGTCTTCGTGCTGATCAAGGAAGCCATACATCATCCCGATGAGGAGAGCAATATCGTTCTTGTTCATGTTGTGATCCAACCCAACGATTCGTGCGCCACGCGGGTTCGCCATTTCACAATCAGGCGTCGATGCGGGATCTGGGCAGCTCACGGCGAAGGCCATCGTACGGGGGAGGTCAACGATTGCTTTCTGACAGTTGAACGCGAGCTGACAGATCTTGAAGTCCATGCCTTCTTTGCCTGCAAACTTGTACTTTGGTGCTTCGTTTTTCATTCGATTTCCTTTCGAGTGTTTGTGTCTGTGATTTGTGGGTTTGATTCGATTTGGCCTACTTGCGTCACGCCCGCTTCATTGAGCATGTGATTGAGCAGGGT
>JAESSR010000224.1 GCA_016764015.1 Phycisphaerales bacterium | reverse complement strand
CTGATGGCGTTTACACGGTTTCCGATTGCGGTGGTGACGAGCGGGGTGAAATCGATTCTCGATGTGGTCTCGACGCGCGAAGCGCTTGAGTCTTTGGGTGTGACGGTGGTTGGATACCAGACAGATTCGTTCCCGGCGTTTTATCTTCGTGAATCCGATGCGCGGGTTGATGTACGATTCGATGATGCGGATGAACTCGCTGAGTTTGTTCGCGTTGAGCTTGCGCGGAGCGGGCGAGGGATTGTGATTGCGAATCCAATCCCTGGTGAGCACGATCTTGATCCAGGGCAGTGGAGCAAATGGCTCAAGCGCGCCCGGAAACTTGCGGAAGCTGACGGTGTGAGCGGGCGCGATGTGACGCCTGCGATTCTTGGGCACCTCCATGAAGTGTCTGAGGGCAAGACGCTTGCTGCCAATATTGAGTTGGTCAAATCCAACGCTCGGGTGGCTGCGATGGTCGAATCTCGACTCTAACTCCTTAACACCCGCCCATGCCCCTTACAGCGTGTGCTTATCGGGGGTGTCTTCATCAAAGTTTGACATGTAATTGCACGATTCTTGCCCACGGAATGGGGTGTTTTGTGCTAAGATAGCTCTCTGGACGCTCGCTGATCGGTCGCACATGTGTGATCCGATCGTGCGTTGTTGTTCATATGTAGTGTGAAGAGAAAAGAGAACCTGTCCGGTTGAAGGCCGGTCTAGGGATCAATACAACTGAATCAAACCACCGAATCTAACCAAGGAGATGAGACCATGCGTAGTCATATCGGAATCGCGGCATTGATTGCCACAGCAGGAATGTGTGCATCGGCTGTTGCACAAGATAGTGTGAGTTCGAACCTCGGCGATCTGCCGGGCGACGCGCTCAATCCATGGAACGACAACAGCGCTTCGTATGTTGTTGACCTCGCTCCACTTGTCACCTCACAGGGTCACACCTTTGGCGCAGGCATCTTACTCAAGACCACCCAGACTGATGTTGCATTCTTCAACAACTTGGGTTCATCAAGCAGCATGAGTACTGACACAATCGTGAATGTACCATTCTCGCAGACGACCTACTCAGTCTGGAATACTGCTGGTGCGGGCGTGAACGGTGCGATGAACAACGCTGCTGATAGCGTTTCGCCAACAGGCAACTCAACCCAGTTCTCCGTCGCGTGGTCAGAGTTTGGTACATCCATCTCGGGCAACAGCTACAACGGGATGATTGGTGCGATCGTGAACTTCGATCCAACCGATGCGAACAGGCTCTATGTCTCACGGAGCATGGTTGCGGTCAACTCGGGCTCAGAAGCTGTAGTTGATTCAGCTCAGCTCGGCGGCGTCTCGGTCGATGCCAACGGCAATGTGTACTTCCGTGGCGATGACTTTAATGTAAATGGTGACAATCCACTGACCGGCAACAATATCCTGCGTACACGCATGGCAGATCGCAATAGTGCGGTCTCGAACCATATCTCGCTCGGCGGGACGATGGACGCGACTGACTTCATTCTCCAGAATGCAAGCACACACTCTGTACCGAACAACATCCCGGCATCCATTACTGGCGGCGATGGTATCTACGGCGGAGCGAACTTCAGTTCGGAATATGCTTATGGGCCTGGGCTTGGACTCACACAGGCAACCACCGCTCACCTGGATGTATCAGGTGGTCAATTCGGTGACCATCGAGGCAACATGGGCGGAGCTGCGGTAGATGCACTCGGGCTCGGCGCGGTATACACCTATGGTGTTCTTGCGAAAGATCCAAACAATGACACGCGTACCTTCAACCTTCATGGTGTAGATACCAATGGCGACATCGTGGGCATCAAAGCGTGGGACCTTCCGGCAAACATCACTGACAACGATGATGGTTTTAACCTCGCATACACCAACTTTGCTGAGTTCACCAACTACTTTGGATCAGTTCCATTCCGTGGTGGCGTAGGCAACTTGGCCGTGGGCAGCGATCAACTCGGCAACGGGCTCTTTGCTGCAACAGTTGCTGAGAACGGTCTCGGCAATGACTTCTCAACGCAGATCGTCGTTGGTCGCTACAACGCGAAACTCGGCACCACTGAGTTTACCTTTGCGGCATACATCGATCAGTTTAATCTGTTCACCCGTGATGCTGGCAAGCCGATCTTTGACGAAAATGGCGATGAGATCGGTCAGCTCGTCAACCTTGACGCGGTCACCGGCGGGGCACCACTGGGCCCATCATTCTCAGCACCGACGATCGATGCTGCGGGTAATGTTTGGTTCATCGGTGCTGTAGAACTCTACGACCGTTTCATGGGTGGTGGTTCGGACTTCGACGGTGCATTGCTCCGCTCGGTGCTTGATCCTGATACCTTCTCATACCGCATCGAGCTCGTTCTTGAGAATGGTTCACGGATCATGGGCAATAATTCGAACAGGGAGTACTCGATCAACTTCCTCGGGACTGCAAACGGTGGCGGCGGCGCAAGCCCAGGATCGATGTGGTCGAACAACTCATCGAGTGCCTCATGGAACAACTCAGATATTTCAGATGCTGAGCCGGGCGATACCCGCGCCAGTGCTGGTGTGATCGTTTCAACCTCGATCACATACGATATTGATGGCGACGGGGTCTTCAACAACCCAGCGAGTGGCAACTTTGATGCTGATCTCGCAGCAGACGAAGCCTACTCGGTCGCGATGTACATCGGATACTACCAGGATGGTCTCGCACCATGCCCTGCTGACTTTACTGGTGATCGCATGCTCAACTTCTTCGATGTTGCTGCGTTCTTGAGTGCGTTCGGCTCGATGGATCCGAGCGCGGACTTCAACCCAGATGGCATCTTCAACTTCTTCGATGTTGCTGAGTTCCTCGCGCAGTTCGCTGCGGGATGTCCTAAATAATCAATCATTGATCTCAGACACTGCTCAGCTAATGTGCTGAGTTGAGAGTTGGGATCGATACAAACTCTGGGCGTTCGTGTCTAACGATGTGGACGCCCTTTTCATTTCTTGATCGTTTCTTGATCATTGTCCGATACGCTTTGAGTATTTGGCTATTGATACTCGATACTTGATGAACTTCGATGTTTTCAGTTTTATCACCCACGCTCGTCGCCGAATACTTAAATACTGTGGTACAATAGAGATACAACCTACAGGAGAGATTTTTCATGAACTTCACACGCGTTATCCAAGTCGCTGCAATGATGAGCCTTGTTTCCATGTCCTACGGGCAATGGGACCCGCAGAATGGTCAATGGGGTAAGGAAGATGCACGCGATATTCGCGTGATGACATGGAATGTGCAGGACGGGATCTGCAGAACCAACAACAAGGCTGATGCGTTTAATAACTGGAACGGGATTGTCCGGATCATCGCTTCGATTCAACCCGATGTGGTCATCCTGCAAGAATGTGCGGATAACTCTGGCAATGGCACCGGATCAGGGGCAGACACGGTGACCCAACTCAATATGGTCGCGGACATGCTTGTCAACGGGGGGACTGATGTCTTCTTGGGTGGAACGGTCGGATCGTACATCAAGAAGTTTGTGCCTGATTATGACCTGCCGTATGTGTATTCATCAACGAACACGGACAACTTTAATCGTAACTTGATTTTGTCACGGTTCCCGATCGAGGACATCAACAATGGCGGCGGGGCTGCGATCTCGAACTTTGTCGTTATCCCCGATGAGTACCAAACCGGGGGCAGTGGTGGAATCCGCGGGTACCAGTTTGCGGAGATCAATCTTCCGGATGCTGACTACGCGGGCGATTTGGTCATCGGCAATGCTCATCTCAAAGCGGGCGGTAGTTCGAGTGATTTCCAGCAACGGGAGACTGCAGCATTCAACACCGCGTACTTCATCGATTACTATTACAACGGTGCTGGCACCGGGATGAGCGATCCCAACATGCGGGTGGTCGTTCCCAACAGCGGCGACATGCTCGATGAGTTTACCCCTGTGATTTGGGGTGGCGATCTAAATCAGTCGCCGAGTTCTACGAGCCCGAGCTCAATTTTGACCCGGGCCGAGTTCTTTGGGGGCACCGATGGCACCGATCGTGATCGCAGTGATTCATCGTTTACCAACGCATCGCACCCTATCACAGGTGATACAAGCACGCAGGGGAGTTCGAGCAGGCTTGACTATATCTGCTGGCAAGATTCGATTGTTGATGTTCGGCGTCAGTTTATTTTCCGCTCATCGGGCTCTGGCATGTCAACGAATAAAATCCCCGAGCCGGCACGATCTTTCCCAATCAATCCGCTTGCGATTTCAGGGATTGCATCGGACCATCGTCCGGTGATTGTCGACTTTATCATGCCGGCACCTGTGAATGATCCATGCCCGTCGCCGCCGGACTTTGTTGATGATGACCAGCTCAACTTCTTTGATGTCGCTGCATTCTTGTCACTCTTTGCCGATAGCAACCTAGAAGCTGATATCACCGGCGACGGTAAACTCAACTTCTTTGATGTGTCAGCATTCCTCACGGCATTCAGTGCTGGATGTCCATAACTATGCACTGACGAGTCGCTTGTGCGATCAGCATTGGGTTAATCCCCGGCTTGATCGCGCATTGTGCGGATTTCTGTGACGGCATCTTCGAGTTGGCGTTTGAGTTGGCGTACACGCAGCAACGATCGGACGCGGGTGAGCAGTTCGAGCTTGTTGACCGGCTTGGTTAAAAAATCGTCTGCTCCTGAATCAATCGCTCGCTCAACATCGCCGACCTCGTTGAGGGCCGTCACCATGATTATGGGGATGTCTCTTGTCGCGGGGTCTTTTTTGAGCTTTTCACAGACCTGGAACCCGCTCATGTTGGGCATCATGATATCGAGCAGGATGATGTCTGGGGGGTTGTTGTCGACCGAGTCAATGGCTTGGAGTCCGTCGTGGGCGACGCGAACATCGCCTCCGAGTTCGTCGAGGTAGGCTTGGAGCAGTTCAAGATTTTGCTCGTTGTCATCGACGATAAGCACGCCATCGTGTTGAATGGCTACCTCGTCGATTGGCGTGGTTGACGAATCGGATTGTGTGTTGGCGTGTGTCTTCGCGTTAGGGCCTAGATCAGTCATCGTGTACTCACTTTCAGATCAGATTCATTGATCCGATGTTCTCGGTGTGCTTGGTGCCTAATCTTTAGGGGTTGGTTGGCAATAAACCACCCGGAGCGGGATGAATCCCAAAGACCATGAGAGGATCACCTGCGTGCAAGCATGGACATGTCAGTTTGAAAAGCCCACGACCAAAGCGCTTATCGATCAGCTTGAGCCCGAAGAAAAGCGGCTCTTTATGGATCTAAGGCGGTCGATCGTCAAGGTTCTTGGTGTGAAACCCAAGCTTGAATGGCTCGGAATTTCTTGGCGGTGGTGCGAAGTATTCTCTCCCGATGGCGGATTACTCATGGGTGTCCACCTGATTCCAGACCCGCAGAACCCAAGAGTGGCATTGACGCTCTCTGCGGCTTTCTTTGAGAACATGCCGCCTTCCCAGCTCCCCAAGTGCCTTACAGCAGGTTTGAGCAACGCAACAGCGATTGGGCATCAAGCGTGGAGTGAATGGGCAATCGATTCCCCAGATATGGTCGAAGCGGTCGTTGAGCTTGTCACGCTTGCGTACAAAGGCTAACTGCAGGACATTTTCGTTCGGGCGTGGACTGATTTCTCCTTGTATCTTGGAGTTTTTTGCTTGAGGGTGCCGATTGTTGTTTGGTACAGCACACCTGAGATGGAGTTTGATATATGCGGATAAGAACCCAACTGGCTACCCGGCAATTGATTGCTATTGCCCTTATTGGTTTGGCAGTATGCTGTCGCGTTGTTGTCGGTGGGCCACTGGACAAGAGCACAGAGCATTTGATCACCCAGACAAACCTCGGTGGTGGAATCGCGTCGGTGTATATCGCTGATCTAGACACCGGTGAAGAACTCGCTGACTATCACGGCTCAAGGGCGATGGTCCCCGCATCGAATATGAAAATATTGACGAGCGGCGCTGCCCTGTTCGTTCTTGGTGGCGATTTTATATTCCGAACAGAGCTTATCATCGATGATACAACCACCCCACCGACCCTGATTGTCAAGGGTGACGGAGACCCGGCGCTTGGCGATCCTGCAATATTCATCGGCGAGCAACCCGGTGTGACGCTTGGCACACTCTTCGATCAGATCGCCGATTCGCTCAAAAATGCGGGCGTCGAAGAAATCGGTAGGGTCATCATTGATGACACGGTCTTTGATCGCATTTACACACACCCGTGCTGGCCAAAGGATCAGTTGAATCGGTGGTACTGTGCGCAGGTCGGTGGATTGAACTTTCATACCAATGTGATCAATGTGTACACATCTCCTTCGTCATCTGGAGGCACTCCGATCGTCAAGCTCGTGCCCGATGCGTATTGGATTGATATGCAGATCAAAGCGAAATCTGACAAGAACAAACGCGACACGGCGTGGGTCTCGCGTCCGACCAAGGCCAATGTGTTTACGGTGCATGGCAATGTGTCGAGCAAATCGGAGATCCCTGTTGCTATCAACTCACCAGCCGAGTTTGGCGGGCAGCTTCTTGCGACCGAGCTTCAAACCCGTGGGATCACCATCGGGCCTGCGGATTCGTATGTTCGTGATATGGTGTCGCTGATTGGACCTGCTGATCGGTACACACGCTCCCGGGTCGTGGCGGTGATTACTACGCCGTTGTTTGATGTGCTTGAGCGGACAAACACAGATTCTTACAACCTGTACGCCGAGGCATTGCTCAAACGCATCGGCAACGAGGTGACCTCTGATCCAGGATCATGGGAGAACGGGGCGACCGTGATCCGGATGCTGCTGGCTGAAAAACTCGGGGCGGGTGCTGCTGAATCGACTGTGATTTCTGATGGGTCGGGGATGTGCCGAGAGAACAAGGTCTCGGCAAAGACATTAGCGATTTGGATGCGTCGATTGGCACGGTCTGACCATTGGGAGATGTTCCAAGATTCGCTCGCCACCCCGGGTAATGGCACACTCCGCAAACGATTCAGCGATGCCGAGCTCGAATCCCAGCTCTATGCCAAGAGCGGGTACCTCACCGGGATGTATGCACTCTCTGGGGTCTTGGTGCATCCACAATCTGGGCAGCGGGTTGTTTTTTCTATCTTGCTCAATGATGTCAAAGCCGGTGCGACGAGCAGGAATGCGAAGCCTTTGGTTGATGGTATTGTTGAAGATATTGATGACTGGATGAGCCGAAGGGCGGGCTCGCCGCAGTTTGGCGGCTGATCGTGGTTAGAAATCTCTACGAGATTTTAACCACGGCACCACAAGAGTATTCTCAATCGAAGGACAACACCGGTGGCCAGGCGCGTACTGGCTGGTTGTTTCGGGTGTCTTCTGGGGTCTTTGGGGTTGCGTCGAATCCGACTCGATCGCAGCCTTGGGATTGATCCCACTGGGCGTCGCGTGAGGCATCGAAGTTCGCTGCCCAGTGGAAGAGGGCGCTGTGATGATCGTGGATATCGACTGATCGTCCGAGCACGACAATGAACTTCATCGCTGATGATTCGGCGAGATATGCTTCGAGGATGGATGCTCCGAGTTTGGCCCGATCAGGTTCGTTGTGATCTTTGTCTGCCTTGATGAACAACCAGCCCGGGGCTTGCTCTGGGGCAGAAGCATCGAGCACGCCGGTCATTGATTGGGCGAATGCAACTGCTTCACTCCGTTGCTTGGAAGAGGGTATTGACGAGGGTGCCGCGATTTGATGGCCATCAATTTCTTCGCCGACGATCTTCTTCGTGGCATCAAATCCGAGTTTGATGCCTGAGCCCAATCGCGGCGCAGCATGGTCGAGGATGTCGAGGGCACCGTTGACCTGTTCGATATCTCGTGATGGCTTGCAATGCTGGTACACTGCAGTGAGCACGGCTGAGAGATCATGGACATCGACGGTGTCATCGACGATGAAGAGGTTTTTGGTCCATGCCATTTGTCCTGCGCCCCAAATACCGTGCATGACGGTGCGGGCGTGGAGTGGGTAGTGCTTGGATATTTGAATATTGGCGACATTGTGGAACGCACCGTACATCGGGAGGTGGTAATCTTTGATGTCGGGCAGAATTGTTTGCAGCAACGGCTTCATGATCCGCTCGGTCGCTTTGCCTAGGAAGTAATCTTCCTGAGGGGGTAGCCCCACCACCGTCGTTGGATAGATCGCATCCTTCCGATGTGTGAATGCGGAGACTTCGACGATTGGGTAGCGATCAGGCATGGAGTAGAAACCGGTGTGGTCGCCGAAAGGGCCTTCGAAGACTGCACCATCTCCGAATTCGCCTTCATCTTCTTGTCGAGGGTCCCAGCCGGGGAAACCTGCGTCGGTGCGGACGAAGCCCTCGATGATCATCTCGGCATCTGACGGCACCCAGAGCGGCACGGTTTGGGCTCGGCAGAGCGGGATGCCTTTACCGTTGAGGAAACCGGCCATCAACAGTTCTGAGATTCCTGGTGGGAGCGGGCAGGTCGCTGCGTAGGGGAGGACTGACGCTCCACCGAGCGCAATTGCGACGGGCATTGGTTGCCCGAGTTTTTTCCATGATCGCCAGTGGGCTGCGCCGTCGTGGTGCATGTGCCAGTGCATGGCCAGGCGGTTCTTGGCGAGGAGTTGGAGGCGGTACATCCCGATGTTGTGGGATTTGGGCTTTGGATCATTTCGATCGTCGGCGTGGATGGTGTGGATGCCTGCGAGGGTGATGAATCGGCCGCGGTATTTGGCATTCCATGTTGCGTCGTCGATGTCTGGATGCCCCATGCCAGCAATGCCATCGTTGATTCCTGCGGGGTATCCCACCGCTTCAAAGTCGCCATCGAGCGGCCAACACCGGAGCATCGGGAGTTTGGTGAGGTCGATATCTTCGGCGGTATGGACGACCTGCTGGCAGATGCCGGGTTTGTTGGATCGCTTGGGACCGATTTTCAAGAGCGGGAAGAACTGCTTGGCCTTTGAGATGGCTTCGGAGATCAAGCGGGGTGGTTCGGGCTTGACGAGTTCGCCAATGGTTTGGGCGATGTCGTCGAAGGCGCGGTTGCCGAGTGCCATCTCCATTCGGCGGTAGGACCCGAAGGCGTTGATGAGGACGGGGAAGTCTGAGCCGAGGGGGTTCTCGAAGAGTAGGGCCTTACCACCGAGACGAGCGAACTCTGGATCGTTGCGTTGTGAGGATGGTGAGCCCAGGGTTGAGGCGGCCATTTTGGACTCGGTATCAGCGTATTGAGTGATCTCGAGCACCGGATCAACAGAATCTTTGATACGAATCAACTCGCCAGATTGGGTGAGCGCGTCGACAAAGTGATGGAGGTCGGCATACATTACCCAACGATATGACACAACCAACTGATAAACACGACTCCGCGTACGATGATCTCAAACCAGCGTTTGTCTATGCGACGACGCGGGACTGGACTGGATACTTCAAGGCGATCGATGGACGAGAGCCTCGCGAGACATTGGTTCAAGCCCTCAAGCTCTTCGATTCCGAACCTACGACTACGCCACGATTTGCGGTCGATCTGGGGTGCGGCGAGGGACGCGATAGCGCTGCATTGCTCCGCGCAGGGTGGAAAGTCCATGCAATTGATGGGCATCCAGATGGAATTCGTAGGCTCGTTTCAAGGGATGATCTTGAAGACCCAACTCGGCTGACCATGCAACTTGCACCGTTTGAATCGGTTGAACTCCCGTCGTGTGATTTGCTCAATGCTAGTTTTTCATTGCCGTTCTGTGCTCCTGAGCACTATGACACCATGTGGGCGAAGATTACAGCCTGTATCCGTCCCGGAGGGCGTTTTTCGGGTCAGTTCTTTGGTGATCGAGATACTTGGGCAGCGATTCCGGATCGTTCACACCATACGCGTGAGCAAGTTGAGCAGTTTTTAAAGCCTTTTACGATCGAACATATGAAAGAGGACGAGCGAAAAGGCGAAGACTGTGATGGAACGAAGAAGGATTGGCATGTTTTTCATGTCATCGCACGCAAAAACAACGATTGAATGGAAGCCGACGGGCTACACAAGGGGATTGATTGATGGAAGCAGTGATTGATGTACGCGGCGTTGAGAAAATGTATCGGCGCAAGGTGCATGCACTCCGCGGCGTTGACCTTCGGGTCGGTGCTGGGGAGGTCTTTGGATTGCTTGGGCCCAATGGTGCGGGCAAATCGACATTGGTAAAGGTGCTGTTGACGATTATCTCGCCGACCAAATGCACGGGGACTTTGCTGGGCTCGAAGATTGGCAATAAATCAGTACTCGATCAGGTTGGATACCTCCCAGAGCATCACAACTTTCCGCAGTATTTGACGAGCCGACAGGTGTTGCGTCATTATGGCGCGATGTCTGGGGTTGATCGCCAGACGAGAAACAAACGAGCCGACGAGCTGCTTGAAATCGTGAATATGTCCGAATGGGCAACACACAAGCTCGGGAGCTATTCCAAAGGCATGCGCCAGCGGGTGGGGATTGCTCAGGCGTTGATGAATGATCCGAAGCTGATCATTCTCGATGAACCAACCGACGGCGTTGACCCGATCGGGCGACGCGATATCCGCGAGATTCTGCTTCGTCTCAAAGATGAAGGACGGACGGTGTTCCTCAACTCGCATTTGCTCTCAGAGCTTGAGATGGTGTGCGATAGGGTTGCGATTATGGTGCACGGGCTGATGCGTCAGCAGGGGACGATTGAAGAACTCACCGCGGATCAAAGCGGGTTTGTGGTTACGAGCCATACCAAGATGGATAGTGACACGATGGCCGCTGCACAAGGTGCCGTGAGCAACATCGAATGCACTCCAGAAGACACACAGATGAAACTCCGATTTGACACGCCATCGGCCCAAGCGGTTCAGCCTGCGATTGATGTGCTCCGTGCTCGCGGCGTGGTGATCGAATCACTCGGTTTCCATCGCCCATCGCTTGAAGACTTGTTTATTAAAGCGGTCAATGAACATCCTGATGGGGCCAAGCCCGGTGCTCAGAAGTCGAAGAAATCGAAGAAGGGGGCACGCTCATGATTTTGATGCAAACGAAGGCGATTTTTATTGATGCGTATCGTGAGCTAAATGCGAAGAAGCTATTTTGGATCACCATGGTCTTGTCGTTGCTCGTGGTGCTCGTCATTGCAAGCGTTGGTATTAACGAAGAAGGCGTTCAGTTTTTATGGTTTAAGCTTGGATTTATTCCTGCTACAACTGATCTAGTGAGCAGAGAAGAGTTCTATATGAGCTTCTTTTCTGTGCTCGGAATTACGATCTGGCTGACCTGGATTGCGACGATACTCGCATTGATATCGACTTCTGGCATGATCCCTGATCTCATTTCTGGCGGAACGATTGAAACGACGCTTTCCAAACCCATTTCGAGATCCCGGTTGTTTTTAACCAAGTACTTCTCAGGGCTATTGTTCGTGGCCTTGCAAGTTGGCGTGTTTTCTGTGGCATCATTCTTTGTGATTGGGCTACGGGCTCAGATTTGGGAACCAAGGTTATTCCTAGCGATCCCCATCGTGCTTGCGTTTTTTAGTTATCTCTTTTCGGTCTCTGTCTTTGTTGGAATGATTACCAAAGCAGCGATGCCTGCGATCATGCTCACCTGTTTATTCTGGGCGATGCTGTTTGTGCTCAACTCTGCCGACAGTATTCTTACTGTATTCAAAGTACAGAATACAATGGTGCAAGAACAACGCATCGCACGCATCGAAGAGATTGAAACCAACACTACTCGGCTGATTCGGTCGGAAATGAATCGAGAAGAAGAAGGCTCTGGAGATGACTACGAACCGAGTATTATTGAGATTAATGAAAGAAACCCGTTTCTTCCGCCGATGCGTGCTGACCTCGATAAGAGTGAAACAAATCTCAACTCACTCAAACTCTGGGCAGGAATTGTGTATGGCGTGAAAACCATATTACCCAAAACAGGTGAGACATCGGCACTTCTCTCGTATTCGCTTGTGAAAGCTGATGAAGAATCATTAGACAATACACGCACGAATAATAATGATCCAAATGTTTTTTCCATCGACGAAGATGAGATGGGGCGGCAGGTCGAGGAGATATTCCGATCTCGTCCACTCTGGTGGGTACTTGGGACATCATTTCTGTTTGAAGGCATACTTGTGATGTTCTGCACATGGCGATTCAGTCGGCGCGATTTCTAATCGTTTGTTTTTCCCAGTTCAGCTCCGCGGTGGCAGGCGGCGTGGATGGCGCGGACGATGGCGTCCATCACGCCGTACTCGTCGAGGGTGTCGGTTGCTGCTTGGGTAGTGCCCTTCTTGCTCGTCACTTGCTCGCGGAGTTGGCGGGGCATCTCTGGGGATTTGTCCATCAGTGATGCTGAGCCGAAGATTGTTTGGCGGACGATGGTCTGGGCTTGTTGCTTGTCGAACCCGAGCTGGAGTGCTGCTTCGATCATCGCCTCGGCCAGATAGAACACATACGCCGGCCCGGACCCTGCGATCGCGGTAAAGGCGTCCATCAGGTCTTCGGAAATCGTGATGGCTTTGCCGATGCTTGAGAAGAGCCGAGTTGCAAGTTCAATGTCGGCTGTGGTTGCTTGAGGGCTTGGGGAGATGGCGCTCATCGCCTTTCCGATTTGAGCGGGGGTATTGGGCATCACGCGGATGACACGGGCTTTGTGATCGAAGATTTGTTCGATCTGCTCTATGTGGATGCCGGCGAGAATAGAGAGCACCAGAGGCTGG
>JAESSR010000223.1 GCA_016764015.1 Phycisphaerales bacterium | reverse complement strand
ATCGCCATCGTGCCCACCATAAGCACGAGCAGGATGCCGGTCATGATGGGTTCAAAGTTGGTCAATGGATATCAGTTCTCGATGTGTCTGTTCTGGATCAGGAATCATCAAGCCCGATGCCGAGCTCTTTGATCGCCCTGAGCATCAAACCATGAACCCGTGGGGCTGCGCACACAATCCCCTTGTTTTTCTCGAGCCCACGCCCATGAGAAAAATCGAGGTTGTGTCCGAATATATCGGTCACAAACGCCCCGGACTCGCACGCAATACAGCACCCGGCGGCATGATCCCAAATCCGCTCGACATATCCTTTACGGGTCGGCAATCGAAGGTACGCGTCGGCCTGCCCACGCGCAACAACTGCGTATTTGCACTGCGAATCAAGTCTCGCAGGCTCACCAGCCTTGCCGAGACCGTTTGATTCGATCCAATCCAAGATTCGATCAGTATCTGACATATTCGTGTGTGCATGTTCGACCGATCCACAGACTGAGATATCTTCGGATTCGACATGATCGAGCCGAGTGATGCGGATGGATTCTGCCTCACCATCATCACAGCGAGATTCCCAGACCCCCTCGCCTTTGATCGCATAATACAAACACCCTCGGCTATCGCGCTCATCAAACGGCATCGACATATCAACCGCCAAGTTCGGACATCCCATCACCCCGATAGTGGGGGTGTCATCTTCAATAAATCCCAAGACAACCGCGTATTGCTGATTGCGGAGGAATCCTTTGGTGCCATCGATCGGATCAAGCGTCCAATATTTGTGATGCGTGGTATCGCCAGCCCCAAGATCAATCGCTTCGAGCACCTCATCACCAGTCGCGTCCTCCCAGACCTCCTGAACCGCAGCCACAACTGCAGTCAATATCCCCACATTATCCTCATCACGCAAGAATGTTGAGGACTCCTCAGCCACCATCACAAACTCACCGATGTGTTGCTTAAGCACTTTCGCTACAACAGCTTGTGCCGCGTAGTCTGCTACAGTGACCGGGCTTTTGTCATCCTTAGTAATGGTGCGAACCGCATCGAGATTATTCTGCACCTCTCGGCACACTATCGAAGCCGCAATCACCGCTTGGCGACCGGCGTGGGCAAACTGGGAGTGGTCAATCATTATCATCCTCTTTTAGTGGTTGAAGTTCTTTCGCGACATTCTGCTTTGGTCGAATCAACTTACCTGTCAGAAAAACACCCGCCAACGCAACAACGGTGGTTGTTGCCATTACGCCGCCAACCTTTGGGTATCCATTTAAAACTAGATATACTCCAAAGCCACTAAAAAGAACTGCGAGTACAAAGGCCATCCACTGACCTTGTTGGCTCATCTTCCGAGCATCTCTTCGATCCTCTATCCGAGCTGTGAGTGCTAATTTTTCAATTTCGTGGCGGTGTTTGAGTTCTATCTCGGATCGATCAACTATTTTGCGAGCCAAACCCGGCACAACTCGATCAAAATCCTCGAGCATACTAGGGGTGGGCAGTGGTCCACTAAACTGAAACCCAATTGCAGTAATTTCAGAATCAGGAGTTTGCGAAGGCGAACTCGAGTTGGTGGTCGTCACCGGATTGATATCCGTTTCCGAGTCCGAGTCCGATTTTTCGTTCGTACTCAAACTGGTATTCGGATCGGAGTCTTCGTTGCATGGTTGATCGTTCATGGTCGGGTAGTTTATCAAGTTCAGAGATCATTGATCGGCGGAGGTCCATAAGAATTGATTCTAAATCTGAAGGACGATCCTTTAGAAACTGTTCCATCTCACGATCAAACTCACTCTGCTCAGGTAGTGGTGCAGGCCAAACCTCCAGCGTACTCCCTGCGCCTCTCAAAATGTTCAAAATGCGTTCTGTCATCTCAGTCTACTATACGGAATCATTGCTCTTAAGTTCACAAAAACTGTGGGGATTGCGTCTATGTACTGTTATCGGCGCACAATATCTGACTTCTGAAGGGCATTTATTAACTGATTTACTCCCTCTTCAACACTCAAATCCCCAGTATTCACTTCAATCTCTGGATTATTGGGAACCTCATACGGATCATCAATCCCAGTAAACCCTTTGATTTCCCCCGCCCGAGCTTTTTTGTACAACCCTTTAGGATCGCGTTGCTCGCAGATTTCGATCGGGGTATTGATAAACACTTCAAGGAACTTGAGCCCGGCGTCTTCATGAATCTTGCGGACCTGATCTCGATCAGCCTGATAGGGCGAGATAAAACTTGAGATCGTCACCACCCCGGCATCGGCGAAGAGCTTGGCGACTTCGCCCACCCGGCGGATGTTTTCTTTCCGATCATCCGCTCCGAATCCGAGGTTGGCATTGAGCCCATAACGGACATTATCGCCATCGAGCCGATACGCCAAAACGCCTCGGGCATTGAGGGCTTGTTCGAGGGCCACCCCAACGGTGGATTTACCCGACCCGGACAATCCGGTGAGCCAGAGTGTGCATCCTTGATGCCCGAGCACTTTGGCCCGGTCTTCTCGGGTCACTTCGCCCTCATGCCATTGGATATTGGTCGATTGATTGGTCGCTTTGTCGGTCATTGGGGAATTATACACCTCTATCTGGGTGGACGATAGGGCATATCGACGCAAGTGGGCTATGCCTGAACGCCCATTTCGTGTATTCAGCATGGTTTCACTTGCAAGATCATGCCAAATAGCCGATAATCCCATCAGCCCATCAGCCCATCAGAATCAAACATGGACGGCGTGATGGAGGTTCACACATAGAGAGGATATCCCTATGTTTTTCCGTACCACACCAAAATTAATCGTATTCGTTGCTTTGCCTTCCCTTTTTCTTTGCACTCAGCCGTGCATCGCGGCACCTCACCAAAGCGAACCCACCAAAGTTCAAGCACAACCCGTTGAGCAATCCGATGCGTTCATCCGTGTCAACACACCGCTCACCAAAGGTGAGTTCTCGGTCAATATCGAGCGACTCGCAGATCGTGAGGCGACCCGATTGACATTGATCGGAAAGATGTGGGACCCAAACTTCAAGGGTGAGGGTATACCTGACGACGCGTGGGATGCAAAGCTTACATTCGTGTTTTCCGAGCATTCGACTGACGAAATCCGATCGCTTGGGCCACTGCGTTCATGGAAGAATGGTGACAATACCGAGCTCTATTCAGCCGAGCCACTGACCCCTGATGCTGCGATGTGGGTCAGGAAGGACGCGCCCGAACTCGGAAGTATCGAAGTCTGGAACACCCCGAGCACCCGCATCGCTGACTTTGCGGTGATCTCACTCTTTCATGCGATGATTCTTCCTGAACTCGAAGGGGGAAACGACTCGGAAAGGGGCGGATGCACTCCCACATTTATAGAGTGCCATAACACCGCGAAAGAGACCTGCAACAAACGGATCGGCTCGTTCGAGTATTCCTGCGATCAGGGTGCTGTGACATGTAAGTTCACTTGCCTTGAACTAGTTCCGGAATAACAGACGGCTGCAGAGCCAACCCAGCATTATTCAGCTGATTGTCAGACGCCCCGAAAGATTCGGGGTGTTTTCATTCTCATTGATATCGTTGAAAATCGACCCATGCACACCCACGCCATTGGTCTATACTTTTTACGCTCCATCCCGATTTCTGGCTCTTGAAGGGCGTAAAATCGGCCGATGGATGAATCTAGACGGGCAAAGACTCGGGTAATCGACGCGATCGCCCATTCTGAGCCCCCCGCGGAGAACCACAGGCATGACCTCGGCGACAGAACAATCCGGCGCACACGCGCACTACAAGCTCACCCACCTCAAGGCCCTCGAAGCCGAAGCCATCCACATTATGCGCGAAGTGGCCGCCCAGTTCGAGAAGCCCGCGCTCATGTTCTCAGGCGGCAAAGACTCCATCGTCATGGTCCGCCTCGCTCAAAAAGCCTTTCGACCCGCCAAGTTCCCTTTCCCACTCCTCCACATCGACACCGGGCACAACTTCCCCGAAGCACTCGCCTTCCGCGATAAGCTCGTCGAAGAGATCGGCGAACGACTCATTATCCACAAGGTTCAAGACCTCATCGACCGTGGCGACGCCGTCGAAGACCCCGGACCATTCCCCTCGCGCAACCGCGCACAAATCCCAACGCTCCTCGACGCGATCGAAAAATACCAGTTCGACGCACTCTTCGGCGGCGCACGCCGAGACGAAGAAAAAGCACGCGCCAAAGAACGCATCTTCTCCTTCCGCGACGACTTCGGGCAGTGGGATCCTAAAAACCAACGCCCCGAACTCTGGAACCTCTACAACGGGCGTACCCGCATGGGCGAGAACATCCGCGTCTTCCCGATCTCGAACTGGACCGAGATGGATGTGTGGCAGTACATCATGCTCGAGGGGATCGATATTCCTGATTTGTATTTTTCGCACAAACGGGATGTGGTTGAGCGGCGCGGGCAGTTGGTGCCTGTGGGGGACTCGCCTTTTGAGGCGCGTGATGGGGAGACGGTTCTGAATCGGACGGTTCGGTTTCGGACGGT
>JAESSR010000222.1 GCA_016764015.1 Phycisphaerales bacterium | reverse complement strand
GATGGGACGCACCAAGACAGGGCGTTGGCGGGCGATTGTGCTCATCATGGTCAATGTCTTGATGGTCGCTCACCTGATTCAATGGCTGATCGCGGGCACGACCATCGCGCCGATTGAGCCGAGTGAAGCAATGGAAACGCTTGAGGTCGGGATGATCAATGCGGGTGCGATTTTGTTCGCGTTGACCTTTTTATCGACCCTGATTCTTGGACGATTTTTCTGCGGGTGGTTGTGTCATATGGTGGCGCTGCAGGATTTGTGTGCATATATGATGAACCGGATCGGGATTCGTCCCAAGCCATTCCGTTCGAGGCTGCTGATTTTGTTCCCGTTTGCTCTGGGCATGTACATGTTTGTTTGGCCCACCTTTAAACGCCTGGCGCTCGCGCCGATACTCAAGAGCGCATCGATTGATTGGCCGGCGTGGCTCAGGCCGGTCGAACCGATCAGCAAGTATTCAACCGAGTTGATTGTTGACGACTTTTGGGCGACGATGCCCCCTTGGTTTATCGCGGTGCCGTTCTTGTTTATCTGCGGATTTGCTGCGGTGTATTTTTTAGGTGCCAAAGGGTTCTGTACCTATGGGTGTCCGTACGCAGCGTTCTTTAAGCCTATGGATAAGGTCGCTCCGTTGCGGGTGCGGGTTGATGATAGCTGTGAGCAGTGCGGGTATTGCACGAGCGTGTGTACATCCAATGTGCGGGTTTCCGAAGAGGTGCGCGACTTTGGGATGGTGGTTGATGCGGGGTGTATGAAAACACTCGATTGTATTAGCGCGTGTCCCAATGATGCGCTCTCGCTCGGGTTTGGCAAGCCTGCACTTGGCGCCAAGCCGAGATCACCCGAGACTTATATTGAAGCGAAGGCTAAACGAGCCCGGCGATATGATCTGAGCATCGGTCAAGAAGTGTTTGCGAGCGTGTTGTTCTTGTGGTTCTTCTTTGCGACGCGTGGGTTGCTCGATGCGGTGCCGATGCTGTTGGCTGGCGGGCTGGCAGCGATCGGTGTGATGATCGTGATGACCACGATCAAACTCTTTGGCGAACAAAACGCCCGGCTGTACTCAAGACAACTCAAGCTACAAGGCAAGCTCAAGCCTGCTGGGTTCGTGATGATTTTGGTCGCCATTGTCTTTGTGTTCGCGAGCGTGTGGTCAGGGCATGCCAAGGCGATGCGTTGGCGGGGCGATGTGCATTATGCAGGATCATCGCTGCCTACGAGCGTGCTGATGCGTACTGAGTTTGAGCCTTCACCAGCACAGCGTAAGCAGGCCGAGTCGGCCGTCTGGGCGTATCAACGGGGCGATTCGTTTAATAATGGTGGATATGGATGGAAACTCAGTGCCGAGCATCGGTTGAGATTGTCGTACTTTCTTGGTGTGCTCGGGCACCATCAACAAGCTTACGATCAGCTTGTGCAAGTCATCGAAGATGGAAGCCCGACTGATCAGTTGGTGATCCAGGCCGGGCAGCTTTTGATTATAGCGATAAATGCTAACCCGCCTGAGCAAGAGCCTGAAGGTGGTTTTGAAAGCTACAAACGGACCAAGCTTCTTGATCTGTATGCCCGCTCGCTCGAAATGCACCCAGAACTTCACGCGATCCGCGCGGAGCTTGCGCGCAGTGCGTTCTCGGTTGGTGAACATGAAAAGGCTCAGGCGTATTGGGAAACCACAGAGTTTGATGATGATCCGGCGTTCTTCCTTGCTCAGGCTGGGTACACCTCGTTCACGGGAGAGATGGGCCAGACCCGCGTGCTCTATGACCGGGCGATCGAGCTGGCGATGGAACTCGACGAACCCGAAGCCTTGCTTATTGATATCGCACGGGCCGCGATGCAGAACCGGATGATTGATCTGGCGCTCGAACTTGCCCAGCGGGCGGTTGATTTCGAAGACGCGACCACGCTGACCTGGCTCGCTGCCGGCGAGATCGCCAATATGGTCGGACAATCCGAGCTCGGCAAGGAACGGGCGCTCCATGCGCTCACGATGCCTGGGGTTGATCGTCCGATGGTGCAGATCAGGGCAGCCAATGTGCTCGCCCTGCCCGGCGACACGGACCGGACGCGCGAGCTGCTCAAAGATGCTGCCGAGCGGGCCGATGATCCGTTTGAGGTGGCGTATATCGCCCGCGGGATGGTGTTTGCTGGGCGATCGCTGGGCGATCAGTTGATGCTCGATCAGGGTTTGGAGTTCTTCAAAGGGGTGACACGCTCGTACCCAGACCTGTATGTGCTCGGGTATGACTATGCCTTATTGTTGTATCAACTCGGGCATCAGCAAGAGGCTGCTGACGAGTTGGTGCGTGTGGCGGAGCTTGATTCGAACAACGCACTCTTTGCCAAGCGGGCAGGCGAGATCCTTCGCGTGGTCGGTGATGAAGAGAGTGCTGCCAAGTGGACCGAAGAAGCACAGAAGCGCGCGTTGCTCGAACAAGAATGAGTGATGCACTCTTTGATAGGCTGTTTCTTGTGTGATGCAATGGTGTTTTCATGCTGGAAAACCGCGCGTAGTTTGCGCACATGATACAAACTGAACTGTTTTGCGCGATTTGATGTGAATTCAGTACTCCATTATTGATATAGACCCCCGCGAGGGTCGATCACGGATACACGCACCCGAAATGGTCGGCGTGCGCCGTGTGTTGCCAATGTCGGCGGCACTCATCATCTCGGCCCAGATCGGTTCCAGATCTATAGCAAAGGGCCCAACACAATACACCGCCCGATTTTCATTGGGCACACGGAGACCAATCATGGCTACTCGAACAAAGAAACATCCTGCGAAGAAAACCGCTAAACGCACAACCACGCGTAAACCAGCCAAGAAAACGGCTGCAAGGAAAACCACCGCGAAGAAGGCTCCTCTCAAGAGGAAGACCACCGCGAAGAAAACAACCGCTCGCAAGCCTGCAGCCAAGAAAACTGCAACTAAGAAGCCAGTTGCTCGTAAGACTACCGCTCGCAAAACCACCGCGAAAAAAACCGCTACTCGCAAGCCGGCAGCAAAGAAGACAACTGCTCGTAAAACCACCGCGAAGAAGACAACAGCCCGCAAAGCTGCTACTCGTAAGCCAGCAGCCAAGAAGACTGCAACCAAGAAACCAGTTGCTCGCAAGACAACCGCTCGTAAGACCGTTGCCAAGAAGAGCCCGGCTCGCAAAACTACTGCGAAGAAGACAACTGCTCGCCGCAAACCAGTAGCGAAGAAGTCAACCGCGCGCAAGACCGTTCGGAAGACTGTTGCCAAGAAAACAACGACTCGCAAGCCGGCGGCTCGTAAAACCACTGCGAGAAAAACCACTGCTCGTAAGTCGGTTGCTGGTCGCATCACCCGCAAGCCAGCGGCTCGCAAGACAACCACCCGTCGTCGTGCTGCTTGATCTTTGAACACACATTCTTAAAAACACCTCTTTGAAACCACAACAAAGAGAACCACACAAAGACACCGCCCTAGAAATAGGGCGGTGTCTGTTTATTGAATAGATTGTCGTTGTTCTGGCGGATTGATTACTCTGCAGACTCGGTGACGACCACTGTTTCAGGATGGAATGCACTAAACGAATAGTAGAATGATTGGACGGTCATCACGCCTGCGGGTGCGCTGATCACCTGGACGCCGGCTTTGGTCGATACCGCGATCACCTTGCCGGCATCGGTTGCGATCACGAATCGTTCGCCGATACTTGATGCGGGGACGAAGAAGCTCTGATCGTTGGTCTTGATCCCGAGCCCGAGGGTTTTCTTAGGCAGGGCATCACCAAAGTCGCCGATCGGAACCATGATGAAATCTTCGTTCTCGAAGTAGCGTTGGTATGGGTTGCCGTCGTATGGGCGATCGTGCCCGGTCTCGATGCTGATTACTTTTCCATCAGGGTGATCAGCTTGGTATTGTGACCACGGGATGATCTTGACGGGCAGCAGTTCAAGCTGCGTGCCAGCCATCGGCCCAGAGACTGCCTTGAGCCCGAGCTGTGACCAGAGCCCTAGGTGCTGTCGATCGTACATGAGCACATTCGAGTTGTAGAGTGCCCCTGAGACACCGAACTCGAGAACTTCTTCGTACGCATCTTCCATCGGGTCTGTTGGGGTGATCTTAACTGTTCTGCGGACAAGTGTGACGGAATCGCACAGCGGGCAGTAGGTTGCTGCGACCGGGTCGCCGCCGATGGTCATGTTGGCGACCTCGTGGAAGTTGAGGATCTTGAGAGGCACCGCGACGGATTCGTCGCCGACCGTCACATCAATAATACGATCATCGTCATTGAGCCAATCGGCTTGGGATAACTCCACCAGATCAGGATCTGTCAGAGATGGGATGGCGTCTCTGGGCAAAAGCGTGTGGATCTCGCCGCGGGGGATGAGGAGTCCATCGAGGTTGTACTCGGTATCAACATCGACTGACCCTGGTCGGCTGACTTGCTCGAATGCTTTTTCTTCAGGCTGAGCCTGGGTTGAATCTTGAGTTTGGGCAATGGGTTTGACATTTTGCTCTGCGTCGGCTTTTGCCGTGCAGGCTGCCCCGCCACCAGCGAGTGCAACCCCGGCAAGGAGCGTGAGTGTCATTTTTGTTGGTGTGCGCATCAAGGGCCTTTCTGTGTGTGCCTTTGTTCTCTCACCTCCAAGCAAGGAGGGTATGGCTCGATAACCATCGGCTGAGAGTCCTTCAGATGTGTTATCACCCGCGCTTGCCTTTCTATTCCCTAGAAACAGAATCGAAACACTCATTGAACACGCTATCTTCTTGTCTGACAACTACTTGAGTGTATATTTCATTTGACTCAACCCCAATGCCTGTTTGGATGGGAACTTGAGCAAACCAGAGAAATCACTCGTTCATCGAGTTGAATAAGGAGAGATGAAATGAAAATGGGAATCGCAATCGCATTTGTATGTGCCGCTACTTCAAGCGTTGTCATGGCTGACACTGTTGATGTCCGGTACACCGGTATCGCTGGGGGCTCGAACGCATCGCACCTTCGTGTTGAAGGGGGTACTTACTATGCTGGCCAGATGATGCATGAGTTCACCAGCGGGGATCGTGCTGGGGAATCATTCGGGACATTCTGTATTGATTTCTCTGAAGCCGCCAATACCAGCGGAGCGACTTACCAGATCGTTGATATCGCTGATGCTCCAATGCCAGGTACGCCTTACGGTCAAACCATCGCTGATCAGATCAACGCGGTTGTTGCAAACGCAGCAGCGTTGGGATGGATCGATAACAAGCTTCAGGGTGACGAAAATCAGCAGGACTACCTCGCCAAGATGGGTGCCATCCAGGCAGCAGTATGGGAAGCCTTCGGCAGCGACATCGAAGTCGGGAGCAGCCGAACAAGCAACTCGCTTGAGCATTACTACAACATCTTGACCAATGTCCAGACCTTTGATAGCTCACTGCGTCTCAACGGGCTCAAGGCAATCGTGGCTGAAGGTCAACAAGACATGCTCTATGTTGTACCACTTCCACCAGCCGCATTCGCTGGATTGGGCATGCTCGGCTCACTCGCTGGCGTTCGCACGATCCGTCGTCGGAAATGAGCTTGATTCGTCACCACCAGGTGACACAAGTAAACTGATTCAATCTTCAATAAACACCCTCGCTTCTGCGGGGGTGTTTTTTCGTTGATGATCTTCAAAGTATTCTCAACCACAGCCTGCGATCATGACTGATCGTTATAGGCCGTGATTGCTCGATTGGGACCATGTTCTCGGAAAAATACACTAAATCCTTCCACAATCAACACTTAGAGTATTGACATTTGAACCCAATCGTCTACATTAGCCCCACAAGGACGGCGGTTGCCTATTTTGTGCCATTGAGCCAACGAGATGTGTCTTGGCGAGGATTCAATGGATTGGCAATACCCAGTGACCTTTTTGTGTGACAAGGTTGGATCAACAATGACATCCCGACTCAATATCAGAACTTCTCATCGTTTGGTTCTCTGCGTGGCTGCACTTACAGCAAGCGCATCACTTGCATCGGCAGATTTAAACTCGTTTGCAATCGATTTGATCGAGACGAATGACAACTCGGCTGTATTCAAACTAGGCAGTGCGAAGACTCTTTATCAATCAAATGCGATCAATGCTCAGCATGCCGACGGCTTGCCTGGTGCACTGCACTCGATGTTCAATCAAGGTGCAAGTGGTGATTCATTGGTCCCGAGCTTTGTTCCAGATTCAGGAACATATCTCTCGCACGGCGAGGGAGGCAACGGGCAGATTCAAGCCGGCAACACATCGGCCATGAACTTCACGAAGGGATCGCAGATGATCAGCGCACCACTCCCATCGGGGGCGTTGGCGGGATTGGGTTTGCTTGGTTCATTCATCGGTATCCGCGCCGCTCGCCGACGATAATACTTGGACTCTCAAAGATCAGCCTCGCCCACCCGATTCCTTGTTGTTCGGGTGGTTTTTTTGATATACCCGTCATGATCAGCTTCATTGCTTCGAGCACCTGATTTCTCGTCGGCTTTTCTGGCTAGCAATCAAAACCTAGTCCGATAACGCATAATGGTGATAATTTTGGCCATCTTTCAGTTGAACTCACCCGTTTTCTATTGATCAATCCGCACGGTTCCTATAAAATAGGGCTCAACGAGTAGGGATCGTGGATATGTGTTGCCACGAACTCGTTGTCGATTGAAGAGTTGGAGAGGAATCAAAAAAATGAATATTTGTACAAAGCTCGCCTTGAGCGCAGCTATCGGAGCATTGTCCATTGCGGCACCTGCTGCCATGGCCGAGACTGTTGATTTATCATTCATCGGGCACACCGGGCTCAATACAGTGACACTTAATGGAGGCACTTCAATTTATGCTGGCCAATCATTCAGTGCCGGTCACCTGACACACTCGATTGATAGTGGACCACGCGCTGGTCAGACATACAACACCTTCTGTGTTGAACTCGCTGAGCGTGCCAATAGCGGCTCATCAACCTATGAGATTGTTGATCTCTCCGAAGCCCCGCGTTCAGAAACACCAGACGACGCGAGTGACAACTACGGAGTAGTCAAAGCAGCTCTCGTAGTGGGTGTTATTTCCAAAGCAGTTGACCTTGGTTGGATTGACATCAGCCTCCAAAGAATGGCCGGCTCGACTGTAGATCAGATGAGCGCGATCCAGGCAATGATCTGGGCGGTACTCTATGACGCAACCGCGAGTTCGGGAGATGCTGGTGTGACCGCTGCACTCAGTGCGCTGACCATTCAAACAGCCAGCAGCTCAACCTTTAACATCATGGAGAGCCGACTTCGTGCGGTGGTTGCCGATGGCGAGCAGGACCAGCTTTATGTTGTCCCGCTTCCACCAGCCGTATTCGCCGGATTGGGCATGCTCGGCTCACTCGCCGGCGTTCGCACGATCCGCCGTCGTCGCTGATCTTGACGATAAAAACTTCGATTCCAAACCCCGTGAAGTTCACGGGGTTTTTTTATAGCTCAAGCTTTTATGGTTCAGGCTTTGAGTTGTTCTTCGGTGCATGCTCAAGAATCTGTTGATAGGAATCGCCCGGCACGATCTTGCCATTGATTTCGAGGAATCGTCCTTCAAAGCATGCGGTGCAGTTGCCCAGACAATCCTTGCTCGGTATCCCACGCGCGATCAGGTCTTGGCGCTCGGCGAGGGTGCGGGGGTTGTTGATACAGAATCGGATTGGAGGCTTGGGGCAGTCCATTGGGAATGGTAGACGCGGGCGATCTGCTCATGCGGTGCATATTCAGGATTGGTTATGCGTTTTCATGCAGGTAGTAAATACAGAACTAATCACGCAGTTGTTTCTTCGAAATACTCGATACATCTCATGAACTTGTCGAAAGATTGTGAATTGGTACGCGCCGATTGAATATTCATTTTATTGACCAGCTTGGGCATATCTATCGTTTCGCTATATCGTCCATCAAGTGCTCGTTTTACTGCGGACTTTGGAGAACCCAACTGTTCCAAGTTTTCAAGTGTCCCAATATCCACAGCTTTGCCAGAGATAAACCACACCTCAAACTCTTGCATCGCGAGAACAACCGCGACCTGGACATCTGGTGCCGCAATGCGACAACGATCCAACAACGAAGGCCCCAGTTCCGCCGGGCAATCATCGTCTGCATCGATGACGACAAGAATCCCACCGTGTGTTCCTTCGATATTTGCTCTTGCCATACGAACATAATGCTCAATATTTTTACCCCTATCCTTTGGAAGACGCTGGCGCTTTCCTCTCAATGGCCTCGGCACATTCCATGATGGTTGGATCATGCGAACAAGCAAGGGAAGGCATTCAACCTCACCGTGACCTTCGACAACTGTTGCAAGAGTGAACTGAGTCATTCCATATCAAACAAGGATTTCCCCTGTTCCTGCCGCTGTAAATCCAATGGATCAGGCGTCATTTGATCCTGTCGCAGTAGTTCACCGGGATCGCTCAGGTGATCCCGGATGAGATTCATCTTTGCCTCGCTCAGTTTACCAATCTGTGACCGGCCATCGTTATGAACAACAACCAAAATATCTTCGGGGGAGACAGGGCTGTTTTCAATAAGGTCTGGGCTGTGCGTTGTGATGAGTATCTGTCTTGATTGGGATGCTTCAACCAATGCATCGGCCAAGACCGCAGCTGCAGCGGGGTGGATCGCGTTTTCAGGTTCTTCAATAGCAATGAGTCGCGGCCCCACTCTCTTTGAGTCCCCGTTGATTGGTGTAGATGCCGACGCGAGGATGCCGAGTGCTCTTAGTGTGCCGTCAGACAAACTGGCTGCATCAAATGTCCATGGGCGTGATGCATCAGCAATTTGTATCTCAATTTGTAGAGTGTCAAATGACCCAAGAGCTTTACGCTTAATGGATTGTATATTGTATCCTGTTATTCTATTGAGATACTCGATTATACGAGACATCTCTGGCTCTGGAATTGCCTCAATAATTGTCGGGATATTATGTCCGTCTCCTGCGAGAAACCGCTGTGTATCTGGACGCACTGGATTTTTCATCATGTCGGGATTTAGGTTATGAAATGCCATCGCCACAATAGCGTCGTAGACTGGACGGATTTCCGGGATTCCTGATAACCCTTGCAATGCAAGCCGATCAGGCTCAATCGCTGCGGGTTGCGGGTGGTCTGGAAATGACCAATGTGTCCACTCCCCTCGCTCGATCCTATAACTTCCCTCAAAATTATCTGTTCTTATTAGGCATTTCTCTTTTCGTACATTATAGCTATTCTTGGAATCTCCGAGCTGAAATCCGTAAATCGCGTAGCCGTGTGGAATCGAAATTTGTATTTCAATTTGTATTTCAATATGAGCACTCGTTGGCCTATTCATTCTGGATCGACGCCGAATCCCGTCAATTCCCGCCCGCTCTCTTACCGCAAAATCAAGCGTTTTTTCCACTGCATCTTTGGTGAACTCCAGAGCATCTAAAAAATTGCTTTTCCCAGCACCATTTCGACCAACCAGCACAGTCATCGCTGAAAGCTTGACATCACATCGCTCAAAGCTTTTGAAGTTCTGAAGTCGAACGCGTTGAACAAGCGGCTGTGTCATAGCCCAAGTATACACCCCAAACTCTACATTCTCGCCTCCGCATCATCCCGATGCTCCTTGAACCATTCGATTGTCCGCTTCATGCCTTCTTCGAAGCCGACCTTTGCTTCCCAGTTCATCAGCTCTTTGGCCCTTGAAACATCGAGGCATCGGCGGGGTTGGCCGTCGGGTTTGGTGGGGTCCCATTTGATTTTTTGTTCGATGGTTTCTTCGGTGGCAAAGCCAGTCAGTTTGGCGATCATGTGGACCAAATCTTTGATCGTGATCTCCATATTGGTGCCGAGGTTGATCGGGGTTGGGTCGTCGATTTTCTCGGCGGCGGTGAGGAGCCCGTCGGCGCAGTCGTCGATGTAGAGGAACTCGCGCGATGCGCTCCCGGTGCCCCAGACGGGGAGGAACTCGTCGCCGCGATCGAGGGCTTCGACGCATTTACGGATCAGTGCGGGGATGACATGCGATGATTCGAGATTGAAGTTATCCCAAGGGCCGTAGAGGTTGACGGGGAGGACGAACGAAGATTTCATGCCGTACTGGTTCTTGTACGCATCAAGCATTTGCCATGCAGCCTTCTTGGCGATGCCGTAGGGAGCGTTGGTGGTTTCTGGATACCCGTTCCAGAGGTTCTCTTCTTTGAATGGGATCGGTGTCAGGTTTGGATAGGCGCAGATGGTTCCGGTCTGAATGAACTTACCTTCGCGTTCGATCAAGCCATCGACGCGTGCTTGTTCGATCAAGTGCAAGGCCATCGCCATGTTGGCGTAGAAGTATCGGCCTGGGTTTTTCATGTTGGCGCCGATGCCCCCGACCTCGGCGGCGAGGTGGATGATCATTGTGGATTTGTCGGCTCCGAAGCAATCGTTGTAGAGGCTCACGCAGGCGTCTTTTTCGGTGAGGTCG
>JAESSR010000221.1 GCA_016764015.1 Phycisphaerales bacterium | reverse complement strand
CTTTGCCGGAAAATGCTCAGGTATCAATTGAGTTTATGAATCCTGAGCAAGACCCTGTCAACCCCGATACACTTGAGCTGACAAAGTCATATGTCACATTGGTTGAAGAGAACGCCCAGTACATGCTCGTGTTCGAAACAAATCATGAAAGGACTTCGGCCGTCAATCAGTCGTGGAATGTTGATGAACCTGTTCCTCAAGCTCCCGCGGGCACATACTACATCGCAACGGGTATGTATGGTTCCGATGAAACTGTTGCGCTTAGAAGGTCGATTGTTGACGGTAGGCAGAATTTGCTCGTAGCTGCAGGAGTGCAGAAGATAACATTGCTAGAAGGTCAGTTGGCGATTGTAGTTCTTAATGCTACAAATAATAAGAATGCAATTTTGCAAGTTGGTTCAGATCTCCTAGATTAGAGTTAAGGGGTTAGGAGTAGCAGTGAGCTGGGTGCCCTGCTTACGCCCGATGTCTTCATCGGGTTTAAGCAGGATCAGGAGTCGCCTGCAAAGAACCTGCTTAAGCTGCGCGTAAGCAGGGCACCCAACTACCACTCAACCATCGCGCAAAATTGGACAGCCAATAACACAATTTCTCAAGTCCACTACCAGTTATCACGCAAACAATGCGGGATCGCCGATGATGGATCTGGTAAGATGAGGCCTGTGAAAGCAGAAACCGTGTCCAAGGATGGACGGATCAAGCATTCGCCGTGTGCCAGTAGTTTCTGGACTAAGGGTCAGTTCGTACGACCGCCGCCCGGCAATCGAGATATAAACCGATGGATCGAATCAACTCAGCCAGCTCAGCGGGATCATTCCCAATCAACCAAGCGCTCCGCGCCTACGCCCAATCCCCGCGCATGAATCGCCCGGGCGGTGCTCCATTCGCCAAATCGGTCCAGCCGATGCGTCCGGTGGCCCCAACAGCTCCGACCACCTCAACTACATCCGTCGAACCAACACAACGGCCTCAACGCACCGATGCCATTGGCAAGATCGCACCCAAACAATCCGTACTCCAATCATCATCAATCGGTGACCTTGTCGGCGGCAAAGTTCAGGCGATTGACCTCACCAACGACATCGCCCAAATCACCGGGCCAAAGCCAGTGATGACCAGCGCGGGCACCTACAACATGTATCCACAAGCCGCCGATCGCAACCTCGCCGCCACCGGCGTCCAAGCCAACCGACCAGCCGCCAATGTCGCCCTGGGTCGATCCCTCGATCTCAACGGCTAAGTATCCTGGTATACCGATTCTGTGATCCAACGGTGCCATGGTTAAAATCTCGAAGGATTTCTAACCATGTCTTGAGTTGTGTTGTATTCCAAGATCGTGGTTAGAAATCTCTTCGAGATTTTAACCACGGCACCAACTGCCCGGCCAACACGACCAGTTCTGCTATGCTTTGGGATGACCACATCCCTCCCGATCCCATCGCCGCTCATCAAACACTTCCGCCTCGACCCGGGCGTCGTCTATCTCAATCACGGCTCATTTGGCGCCTGCCCCACCGCCATCATCGAAGCACAACAACGCCACCGCGACAAGGTCGAAGCCGACGCGATGCAGTTCTACCTCAACGACCTCTGGCCGATGGTCGATCGCTCGCGCTCAGCGCTGGGCAAACTCATCAACGCCCAGGCTGAGGACATCGTGTTCGTCAACAACGCGACCACGGCCGTCGCGACGGTGCTCAATAATCTCACACTCGAACCCAACGACGAACTCCTCGTCACCAACCTCGAATACCCGGCCTGCATCAACAACTTTGAACACGCCGCCAATCGCGCCGGCGCCAAGGTTGTCGTCGCCGATATTCCTTGGGTCGGTCTCGACGAAGACGCCGCCTTCGATGCAGTCATGGCCAAGGTGACGAGTAAAACAAAGCTCCTCCTCATCAGCCTGATCTCCAGCGCCACGGCTGTCCGGCTCCCGGTTGAACGCATCATCGCCAAACTCAAAGATCAAGGCGTCGAAACACTCCTCGACGCAGCCCATGGCCCGGGTTGTGTGCCCATCGATATCACCAAATGGGGAGCCGCCTACACCACAGGCAACGGGCACAAATGGCTCTGCTCACCCAAAGGCGTCGCGTTCTTGCATGTCCGCGAAGACCTCCAAGCCGACTTCCGCCCGCTCGTACTCTCGAACCACGCGATGAACATCGAGCCCGCCCGCGCCCGCACCAAGCGATCCGCATTCAACCACGAGTTTGACTACATGGGCACAGATGATCGTTCTGGAGTCCTGACCATCGCCGACTCGATCGAATACCTCGACTCGCTCATGCCCGGCGGGATTGCTGAAATCATGGATCATAATCGCAACCTATGCCTCAAGGCCCGCGATCTCTTGTGCGATGCATTTGGCACAACTCCACAAATCCCCGATTCCATGCTCGGCCCCCTCGCCGTCATCGAAATCCCCGCTCCCGATCTGAGCCCCCGCACCCTCCGCGAAGACCTCTTCAAAAACCACCAAATAGAGATCATGATCGTCCCATCGCCATCGACCAACAACCCAATGGTCCGCATTAGCCCCTACCTCTACAACTCCATCGAACAATACCAATACCTCGCCGATGCGATCCTCAGCGAAATCAGCCAATGACATAACTGTTGCCCATCTCCCTCACCGGCATCACCCTCTGGCGAGTGCCCGTACTCGCCGTCCCCGGTGCAGTGTGGTCTTTCTCCTCCCCCATCTTCACCCTCTCTCCCTCTTCTTCTCGTTCACATTTCCCCCTCCGCACCTCTGCGTGATCTTTGCGACCTCTGCGTTAAACTCTTCTCTCTCCCCCTCCTGCCAATTCGGCACCCCGCCCAACAAATCCCCCAAACCTGACACCGCCCCAACGCCCCGATTCCCCAAATTCAACCAAATTCGCACCCTCAGCCCCCCAGCCAATGGCACGCCCTTTGCCATAGATAGAGGCACATGATGGTGATTCAACCCGATCATTCCGACTTGGCCCCGACCGGCCGACTCAACCTCCTGCTCTCATACGCAGGCTGGCAGGACACTCCATGGGTCGATCGCCTCCCCATGATCCTCTATCCAATGGGCATCAAATCCCATATCGCGGCCTCAGCAACAGCCGCCCAACAGGTCATCGAAACCAACCCGATCCATATCGCCGTCGTCGATCTTGCCCTCCCTTTGGATAGCTCGGCCTCCCAAGTTGAAGAAGCCGGCACTCGAATCCTCAATCTCCTCTCCCGCCTCCCATCACCCCCACCAACCATCGTCATCAAACGCAAAAAAACAGCCCGTGACGACACCCGCGAAATGTCCGCCGCCCTCAAAGCAGGCGCCTTCGCCGTCGTCGATCGTCCTCATGCCCAGAAAGACATCGAGTCCCTCCTCGAAGTCCTCCGCAAATGCATGAGCCGCTATTACCAAAACCGTTGGCCAGGAGCCAACTCATAATCGTTTCATTTGAACAAACGCATCAGCCTCTTCGGCTCATGCCTAATCCCTAGTCCCTAATCCCCGGAGTTTTCCCCAATGGCAACCAAAACAAAATCACGCGTAGCAATCCGTCCCCTCCACGACAAAATCCTCGTAGAGCGTGACGAAGCAGAATCAGTCACCGCAGCAGGCATCTTCATCCCAGATTCCTCAACCGCCGAAAAGCCACAGTTCGCAACCGTCATCGCCGTAGGCGACGGCACACTCAACGACGCCGGCGAACGCATCGCCCTCGATGTCAACGCCGGCGATCGCGTCATCCTCAGCAAATGGGGCGGCACCGACATCAAACTCGACGGCCAAGACTACCTCATCATCAACGCAAGCGATGTCCTCGCAGTAGTGGAGTAATAAGCATGAATCCTTCAGATTTCAGAGAGCAACTTATTCGAGCATGCTTGGAACAAAACGACTTGGTTTTGGGAACAAGTACTGGCGAAATCGTCTTCACTCCAAATCAAAATATGGAAGTAATACTTCCGGCGGGTTGGATTGAAGAGTCATATACCGAAACAGAAACAGGCACTCATTTTATAATGCCTGCGGAAGATGCACCTCGTAAAATCTTGCTATGGAATCTTAACAGCGTTAAAAAATTAGACGAGACAGCAGAATATAAAGAGGCCGGTTTGTCGTTTGATCCGGAATCAGTTAACTCGATTCGAGTAGCAAGCGGTTTGGGAAGCGAATGAACCACACGCAACTCCGCCAAACCCTCACCGAACTCAACGGCGAAAGAAACGCACACTTCGCCTTCACAGGCATGTGCGAACAAGCAACCGTCCTCACCATTCAAAAAGCAACGCTCATCCCCGAAGAGTCAGACAAACTCGTCAAACTCACCGATGGCCAGAGCGTTTTCATCATCGAACCAGACCGAATCGCATACATACGCATCGGCCTCTAAACAAAGTATTAAACGAGCCGCGACCGTAAGGGAGTGGTCTTAGGAGAACAGAAAAATGGCAGCTAAACAAATCGCATTCAACACAGACGCACGCGAACGAATCCTCAAAGGCGTTCAAAAACTCGCACAAGCAGTCAAAGTGACACTCGGCCCATCAGGCCGCGTAGTCATCCTCGAAAAAGCATACGGCGCACCAACCGTCACCAAAGACGGCGTCACCGTAGCTAAAGAAATCACACTCGAAGACCCATTCGAAAACATGGGCGCACAAATGGTTAAAGAAGTCGCATCCAAAGCTTCCCGCGAAGCAGGCGACGGCACAACCACCGCAACAATCTACGCCGAAGCAATCTTCACCGAAGGCCTCAAAAACATCACCTCGGGCGCAAACCCAAACCAAGTCAAACGAGGAATCGACAAGGCCATCACAGCCCTCATCGAAGAACTCCACAACATGTCCAAGCCAATCGTCAACTCCAAAGAGATCGCACAAGTCGGCACATGCTCCGCAAACCAGGACGCAGAAATCGGCAAAATCATCGCCACCGCGATGGACAAAGTCGGCAAAGACGGCGTCATCACCGTCGAAGAAGGACAATCACTCGAAACACATGTCGAACTCGTCGAAGGCATGCAGTTCGATAAGGGATACCTCTCCCCACACTTCGTCACCGACCCGGCAACAATGGAAGCCGTACTCGAAAAACCATACATTCTGATCCACGAAAAGAAGATCAGTAATGCCAAGGACATCCTCCCGATCCTCGGCAAGGTCGCCGAAGCAGGAGCACAACTCCTCATCATCGCCGAAGACATCGACAGTGAAGCACTCGCAACACTCGTCATCAACAAACTCCGAGGCACACTCAAAATCGTCGCCGTCAAAGCCCCAGGCTTCGGCGATCGCCGCAAGGAACTCCTCCAGGACATCGCCATCCTCACCGGCGGCACCGCCGTCATGGATGAACTCGGTATCGATGTCGAAAAACTTGAACTCTCCGACCTCGGCCGCGCCAAAAAGATCACCATCTCCAAAGACGCAACCATCGTCGTCGAAGGTGCTGGTTCGTCCAAGGACATCAAGGGACGCATCGACATGATCCGTCACCAGATCGACGAAGCATCGAGCGACTACGACCAAGAAAAGCTCGAAGAACGCCTCGCCAAGCTCGCCGGAGGCGTTGCACAAGTCAATGTCGGTGCAGCCACCGAAGTCGAAATGCAAGAAAAGAAAGCCCGCGTTGAAGACGCACTCCACGCCTGTCGCGCAGCAGTCGAAGAAGGCATCCTCCCCGGCGG
>JAESSR010000220.1 GCA_016764015.1 Phycisphaerales bacterium | reverse complement strand
TTGCGATTATTTTCGGACTCTTTTTCGAGAGCTTGTTTTGCTCAGGATTCTTCGAGCCAAAAGTCCTCGGGCTCTGCATCATGAACCTCACCTTGCAGGGCGGCGACTATTCGATCGACATGGATGTGCGAGGTCTCGATAAAGACCTTGGTGCGCTGCTGTGAGCCGGCGGTGGCGGTGCCAGCGACATAGATGTTGGGTACATTGGTCTCCATGGTCTTGAGGCAGATTTTGGGCTTGCGATCGTCGGTGACAAGCTCGATGCCGAGTTGTTCGAAGAGTGATTGGTCTTGTTGGTAGCCGGTCAACAAAAGTACAAAGTCAGCGGGGATGGTCTTTCTGGTGTCGGCGGTGTTGAGGATGACCGATTGTTCGTTGATGGATTCGAGTGTGGAGTGTGGGATGAACTCGATCTTGTTTTTCTTGATGAGGTATTCGATCTCAGGGTAGAGCCAGTACTTGATACGGTCCGGATCGAAGGACTCGCCGCGATAGGACATCGTCACTTGTGCCCCAGCGCGGAAGAGGCGGATGGCGGCTTCGACAGCGGAGTTCTTGCCTCCGACGATGACGACGCGTTGATTGGCGTATTGATGAACATCGCCAAGGTAATGGGAGACATGAGGGAGGGTTTCGCCGGGGATGTCGAGCATGCGGGGCGTGTGCATATCGCCGATAGCGAGGATGATGCGTTTGGCTTTGATGGCTTGCGTGTTGGATGTTGGAGGTGTGTAGTTGAGTTCATCTGGGCCGCCGACGCCGGTGAATGAGCGGACGGTTTGGATGTTGAATCCTTCATCGGCTTTATTTATACCAACAACACGGGTGTAGGTTTGGATATCGAGTTGGTGCGTGCCGACGACTGCGAGGAGGTAGTCGAGGTAGTTCTCGCGGGTGGCTTTGTCTTGATCTGCAACGATCAATGGCACGCCTGCGATGGCGATGCGCTCGGGCGATGAGAAGTATTTAGTACCCGGTGCCCACCACTGCATGGTGCTTCCGATCTGTCCGGCTTCGATATGGAGATAGTCGAGGTTGGCGGCTTTGAGTGCGGCGGCGAGTTCGATCCCGATGGGGCCTGCGCCGATGATGACGATGTCGGTGTGTTGTACAGATTTGGGCATAGGGAAGGATATGCAGGTAGGAAGGCACGGCTTGCCGAAGACGGTCAAGCCGTGGCACCCGGCTCATCCTTCGTGTGTGATATAGCGGATTTCGTGGACGGTGGTGGCGGCGCTGAAGAGGTGGTTGCCCCAGTGGATGTCGTAGTGGTATCGCCATTGCCAGGAGGCTTCGATTTTGCTTTCGGTGGTGTCGAGTTTCCAGAGGGTGAGCCCGGTGTGGAGGTCGCTATAGATGTCAGAGAGGTCGTCGAAGAGTTCGTAGGCACGCATTACTGAGGGTGGCATGTATTTCTTCGAGGGCTTTTCGATTTTTTCATGCCAATCCATGAGCGCAACGGTTTCTTTGGCGGTTGTTTTGCAGGTGAGTTTGGCGATCACATCCCATTGTTCGGAGGACATGTCGATGGCTTCGAGTTCGGGTTGTTCTGGGTCATTCATCTCTGCAACGACGGGCAAGATGGCAGTGTGGAGATCGGCGAGGAGGGATTCGAGGGCAGAGTAAAGGTTCTCGGGGCGAGCATCGGCGAAGGAGTCGATGAAGGCGATGTATCGCTCGGCGATGGTTGCGAAGTGCTCGAGGGGGGGTGAGGTGGAAGATGGCATGATGGATTGTAGGTTGGTGATGAGATTGGGGAAATGAAGCCACTACTGCGCCGGAGACGGCGAGTAGTGGCACCCGGAATCTAGACTAGATTTTGGATACGAGTTGCGTGATTCGATCTGGGGCCATGCCTGCGCTGAGATCGGGGGATCCTCGTTCGATATCCCAGTCTCGGATGGCGATCATGGTCTCTTCGAGCGGGCGGTTAATGAGCCCCACTGCTCGGGCTTTGATTGACGAAATCGCGTGCATGTATTGTTTTTCTTCCGGGAGCCAGGTTGGGATGTCTTGCCAGGCTTGGATATTGAGTTCTTCGAGTCTCGCTTGAGATACTTCGATGAGTTTGGTCTTTGAATCGAGTGCCTTGTGTGTGCGGTGGATGAAGTCGTGGAGGGAGAGGGTTGGTTCTGGGCCGGTGGCGTTGAAGATGCCTGTGGTTTTATTGGTCGCGCAGTGAAGGAAGAACGCAGCCAGATCGCGGGCGTCGATGAAACTTGCTAAGCCGGCGAGTGGCGATGAGATCACGAGTGCATCTTGGGTCGTGAGCATGCGTGCCCACCAGGTGACGCGATCGGTCGGGTCGTTCGGCCCGGCGATGACGCATGGGCGTGGGATGCAGTGGGAATCTGGGAAGGCGTCGATGACGACTTGTTCGCAGAGGACTTTGAGCCCGCCATAGGTTTCGCCTGTCACTTCTTCGACCGTTGGATCATCGAGTGTGATCTTTGGGCTGTCTTCGGTCAAGATGGCATCGGGTTCGGCTTTGTCATAGACCGAGATGGTCGAGATGAAGATGTAGAGATCGGTGTGGTCTTTGAGCAGATCGCAGGCGGCTTTGGTGACGCGGGGGGTGTACCCGCACATGTCGACGACGGCGTCGAAGTGTTCGCCCGCGTCGAGGAGTTCTTTGATGCGATCTAAACCATCGCCAACCTTTGGGTCGCGATCGCCAACGAGCCGGCGGATGGCGGGTGGGAGACCTGGATCGGCCTTGGATCGGTGGAGGAGGGTGACGCTGTGGTTGGCATTGACGGCTTGTTCGACAAAGGCGCGTCCCGAGAACTGGGTGCCGCCGAGGATGAGGATATTCATATGGGAGGATACGGGGCTTTTCGGCGAGTGACGATTAGAAAACTCAGATTGTTCTTCGTCGGCGTCTAAGGATGCCGAAGCATCCAAATACAAGCATGGATGATGGTACGGGGACGACGGTGAGGGTGACGCCGGTGGCGTGGATGGAGGATTCGAAGAAGAAGCCGTTCGTAAGTTGAGGGAGGGTGATGAGATCAAAGTCGCCGGTAATGGAGTTGAGGGTGGTGATTATATCGAATGAATCGTAGAGCTCTGGGTTGTAGCCATCGATGAGTGCGACTTCGAGTGTGCCCCCGGCGAGGAGGTCGTTGACGGTGAGCCGATCGAAGAGGTTGATGTCGGTGCCTCCGAGATCGAAGTGGAGTGTGCCGCCAAAGCCTGAGACTTCGTTATCGAGTTGCCCGGCGATAGTCAGGTGTCCAAAGGTGTTGAGTTCGCCGGGATCGATGACGCCTCTTCGGAGTCGTACATCGCCCAGGATGTTGCCGGTGCCTTGAGTGAGTGATTGTTCGGCAAAGATCATGCCACGAGAGGTGCTTTGCGCATCAAGCGTGCCGCCGTTGCGGAGGGTGAGGGTGGCGTTGCCAACATCTGGATGATCATTGGGGAGTGTGATGTCGCGTCCGGTATCGAAGAACTGCCCGGTGACGCGCATGGTCGAGCCCGGCCCATCAATGGTGAGCGAACTTCCTTGTGCGGTTGTTGAGGCGAGAAGCCCGTTGACAGCTTCTACGACCGCGTCGTCGCTGATGGTGACTGTTGCGGAGCCGTTGGTGCCCATCATGAATGACTCGACATTATCTCGGGTGACTTGGACCAATGTGCCTTGCCCGCGAATCTGGAGATCGGTCTGGGCGGTGAATGTACGATCTGAGGATCGGTTTCTTCCTGCGACATAGAAGTTAGAGACGGTGACCTGTGATCCGCCCTCGATTATGGCGTTTGCGTTGCCTTGGTATCCGAGTTCGAGGATCGCTGAGGTGAGTGATGCCCCATCCGTGAGTGTGAGTGAGCCTGTTGTGTTGGTATCGCGGCCGAAGATAAGGCCGCCGAAGCCGTCCCATTGGGTGATCCCGCCTCTTTGGATGAGTCCGCCATCACCAAAGCGTCCTTCAAAGTCCATACCAAAAATTGCTGATCCAAGAATGAGGTTTTGGTGATCGATGATGGCGGTTCCGCCGTTGGCGATCAATGCGAGATCAGAAGCACCTGCCGATGAACCATCAGCCCAGTTAGCGGGGTTATTCCAGTCGCCGATGGTTCCGATCCAGTCATCAATGCCCGCAGTTGCGTTGGCGGTGAGCAAGTGGGATGAAAGAAGTATGGTGGATGCGATCATGATCTTGTGGGACATATAAACTCTCCGTTTTAATATAATGAGCATACATCAGTTCGTATGTTTTGCTCATTGGTTCCGTATTATTTTTTTGGTAGTCCCAAGAAATGACAGTTGGGAGGGGTGCGGAATCGAGTTGGGGATGATTTTCGCTCTCTGGTCGCTCTAGGGGGCATATGTCCGAGTAGCGACCTAGAATCGTCGATATCGGGCCCCGGGTTGGGGCGGCGATGTGCTGGAGCTTTTCTATGCCCAAAAAGACCTGGGAAAACACACTGACTCAACACTATCTCCTCAAACGGATCCCTACGGCTCCGTTTGGGAACATCCGGGATCGGCACATCGTTAAGTATGACGAGTATGTCAAGACCGGGGGGTATGAAGGGTTGCGCAAGGCGTTAACGATGAAGCCGAGTGATGTCACGAGCCAGGTGAAGGATTCGGTCCTTCGTGGTCGTGGCGGTGCGGGGTTCCCGACGGGTTTGAAGTGGACATTCCTTCCTGATGCTGATGGCGGGCAGCGGTACTTGGCGATCAATGCGGATGAATCTGAGCCGGGGACCTTTAAGGATCGGCTGTTGATGGATTTTGATCCGCATGGCTTGCTCGAAGGCATCGCGATCTGTATGTATGCGTGCCGATTGAACAAGGCGTACATCTTTATCCGTGGCGAGTATCACCACCAAGCCCATGTGCTTGAAGAGGCGATCAAAGAAGCGTACGCAAATGGGATCTTTGGCGAAAAGGGTTTGATGAACCAAGCTGGGGTTTCTGGCGATCCGTTCGTTGGCGAGTGCTATGTGCATCGCGGAGCGGGCGCGTATATCTGTGGCGAAGAGACGGCATTGCTCGAAGGTCTCGAAGGCAAGCGCGGTTGGCCACGCATCAAGCCGCCGTTCCCGGCGCTCAAGGGTTTGTTTGGACGCCCAACGATTATCAATAATGTCGAAACACTGGCGCACTTGCCGTTTATCATGACGGATGGTTCGGACGCGTTTAAAGATCAGGGCGTGGAGAGCAGCATCGGCGGGCCTCCAAGCTTTGGCACAAAGCTGATGGGTGTTTCTGGGCATGTCGAGAAGCCGGGCTGTTATGAGCTCGAACTCGGGATTCCGCTTCGCACATTGATCGAAGAATACTGTGGCGGCATCCGCGGCGGCAAGAAGTTCAAGGGCGCGATCCCCGGTGGCGTGTCGATGGGTATCCTCGGGCGCGACCAGTATGACGCGGAGATGGATTTCGATATTGGTCGCAAGTACGATGTGCTTGGGCTTGGTACTTCTGGGCCGACTATCTTTGACGAAGACACCGATATGGTCGCGGTCGCTCGGAATATTGCACGGTTCTACAAGCATGAGAGCTGCGGGCAGTGCACGCCTTGCCGGGAGGGTTCGGGTTGGTTGTATCAGATCATGACACGGATCGAAGCGGGCGACGCGAAGACCAAGGACCTTGACTTAGCGATGGAAGTTGCGAAATCGATGGGTTCGATGCCGGGGACGACGATCTGTGGCTTGGCCGACGGCAACAACTGGGCGGCGAGAACGATCATGGAGAAATACCATGAAGAGTTCGAGGCCCGGGTTGCGCGGACCTTTGTGCCGGTGACGATTGACATGGCCGCACTGAGCGGAGCTTAAAAACTGATCTCGAGATGGTGGCACAGGCGTCTCGCCTGTGTTCTTCAGTCTTTTCAATTGCTTTGTGTAAAAAGTCATCACAGGCGAGGCGCCTGTGCCACGGTTTGTGTGTCCAAAGTATAAAACAAGCCCGCACCTTTCGGCAACGGGCTTGGATGGAATCGGGAACTTGTGCCCATTTCTATCGAGCTGTCTGGATTGAATGATTCAAGATTAGCCGTCGTCTTCTGGGGTTGGCTGTTCCTTCTTGGATCGCTTGCCTCTTTGAGCAGGCTTGTCATCTGAACGATTCACGCGATCACGGTTTGGCTTGCGGCGTTGATCTTGAGCTTCACCATC
>JAESSR010000219.1 GCA_016764015.1 Phycisphaerales bacterium | reverse complement strand
TTCTTCACCGATAAAGCACACACCTTCGTGCCTTCTTCAACGACCTGCCCGACGAACGATCCGTCGCTGCGCGATACCTTCGCCAACGCCGGGATGAATCAGTACAAGCCCATCTTCCAAGGGACGCTCGATCCCAACTCGCCGTTGCAAGGGTTGACCCGCGCGACCAACACGCAAAAGTGCATCCGCGCGGGCGGCAAGCACAATGACCTTGATGATGTCGGCAAGGATACCTATCACCATACCTTCTTCGAAATGCTCGGCAACTGGTCGTTTGGGGATTACTTCAAGGCCGAGACCATTGAGTGGGCGTGGGAGTTGATGACCGGACCTCGCGAGAACGGGTGCTTCGGGCTTGATCCAAAGCGTTTCTACGCGTCGTACTTTGGTGGCGACGAAAAGGCCGGGCTCGAGCCTGATCTTGAGGCCAAGATGATCTGGGAGAAGTTTCTCCCTCCCGAGCGTGTCATGCCGTTTGATATGAAGGACAACTTCTGGGAGATGGGCGACACCGGGCCATGCGGGCCTTGCTCGGAGCTGCATTACGATCGCGTGGGCAATCGTGACGCGTCGTCGTTGGTCAATGCCGATGACCCAGAAGTGATCGAGCTTTGGAACTTGGTCTTTATCCAGTACGACAGGCTCGAAGGCGGCAAGCTCAGCACCCTACCAGCACAACATGTTGACACTGGGCTCGGGCTCGAACGAATCGTTTCGGTGCTTCAAGACAAGAACTCGAACTACGACACCGATGTGTTCATGCCGATCTTTGATGCACTTGTCAAACTCACCGGCGCTCGTGAATACACCGGCAAGCTCGGCGCAGAAGACACCGATGGGGTGGACGAAGCGTACCGCGTGATCGGTGACCATATCCGCACGCTGGTCTTTGCAATCACCGACGGCGGAATGCCATCAAACGAAGGGCGTGGGTATGTGCTTCGGCGGATCTTGCGAAGGGCTGTACGCTACGGCCGCCAGAAACTCGGTGCCCCCGAAGGATTCCTTGCGAACCTGGCCCCCACTGTGATCGAGATGATGGGCGATGCGTTCCCGGAACTCGTGCCCAATGGCGAGCGGGTGATTGGGATCATCGCGGAAGAGGAGACGAGCTTTGGGAAGACGCTTGATAAGGGAATGGTACTTTTGGAATTTCTCAAAAATGCCGCATATGGAAACGCCTATGCAATTTCGAAGGATTGGAAATGGTCTGGTCATATGGATTCGAAGCATCAGTTCCTGAAAAAAGATGGATCATCGGAATCTGCTACTTTGGATAAGAAGTCAATGGCAATCTTTGTCGAACTACAAGGAGTTGCTCAGCCAGAACTCTGTGGAGAAGATGCTTTCAAACTCTATGACACCTACGGCTTCCCTATCGATTTAACTCAGATCATTGCTCATGAACAAGGGCTCAAGGTCGATCTTGCCGGGTTTGAAAAGGCCATGGAAAAAGCGAAGCAGCGATCGCGTCAGGGTGGTAGAAAAGAAACTGGCGAGCAGAAGATTGAGCTTCGCGCGGAACAAATCGCTAAGCTCGGGCATCTCAATGTCAAGCCTACGGATGATTCGTTTAAGTTCTCCGGGCGCGACATGAAGGGCACGGTCAAGGCCATCTGGAACGGGCACAACTTTGACGACCATGCCGACTCAACCAATGCCGGCACGCATCGCGTGGGCGTTGTGCTCAACAAAACCAACTTCTATAGCGAGATGGGTGGGCAAGTCGCGGATATTGGCGAACTGCAGTGCATCAAAACCGGGGCACATTTTAAGGTCGAAGACACCCAATCCTTCGGCGGCTATGTCCTGCACATCGGACGCATCACCAAAGGCAAGCTCAGTGTCGGCCATGACGCTTTGTGCCAACTCAAAGACACACACCGTTCAAAGGTTTCATCGAACCACACGACGACCCACCTGCTCAACTTCGCGCTCCGCGAGGTGCTTGGCAATGGGATCGATCAACGCGGGTCATCGGTCGATGATGAAAAGCTCCGGTTCGACTTCACGCATTCTCAACCGGTCAGTGCGGACGAGATCGCAAAAATCGAAGAGATTGTGAACGATCAGATCAAACAAAATCTCACTGTATACGCAGATCTGGCACCGCTTGAAAATGCACAAAAGATCAGCGGACTCCGTGCGGTGTTCGGCGAAACTTACCCAGACCCTGTCCGTGTGGTCTCTATAGGCATCGAAGTCGGGCAGTTGATGAACAACCCCCAGAACGATGCTTGGAAAACAGTGTCGATTGAGTTCTGTGGCGGCACACACATCGAAACCACAGGCGTTGCCCAACGCTTTGCGTTGTTGAGTGAGGAAGGCATCGCCAAGGGAGTTCGGCGAATATTTGCTCTGACGGGGCAAGCGGCGATTGATGCCTGCCATAGTGGAAACAATATTTTGACCGAAGCTATTGCTCTTGTCGGTGTAGATGACTCATCACTCGCTAAAGAGCATCGACGAATAACAGAGCTGCTTGTTCAAACAAATATGCCTGCATCTATACGAAACAGAATCCGCGTCTTACTCGCTGAGGCACAAAAAAGACTCAAGGAGGCTGCCAAGGCTGGAGCCGCCGAGCAGGCGAAGAAGGCTCAGGAGCTCGCATCGGGGATCGCTCAATCTGCAGCGTCGTCTCCAGAATCGATCATCATCGCCTCGCTCGAACTCGGTTCAGATCGCAAAGCGCTCGAAGCGGCTCTCAAGACCATCACTAGTGCATGCCCGAACAAAGCGGTCATGCTGATGAGCCCGGATACCGATGCCGGGCGCGTTGGGTTGATGGCTGTTGTGCCATCGGGTTTGGTCGCCCAAGGGCTCAAAGCGGGCAACTGGATTCAGGAAGTCGCCGGGATCATGGGTGGCAAGGGCGGCGGGCGCCCGGACAACGCCCAAGGCTCTGGCTCGGACATCTCGAAGCTCAAAGAAGCGACGAGCCATGCCAGAACCTACGCGTTTGGACAGATCAACTGACGCGAACAACTAATGCGAGCAACCCGAATCGGATAAACTGCACCATATGGACAACCCAATGGACAACCAAGACCGCACATCGAGAGACGACCGAGCACGCCAGGCCAAGGCGTGGAGCATCGCGCTCGATCCGGTCTATGGCATGATCGGGCTCGGGCTGATGGGCTATGGGATCGATTACCTTGCGGGCACGGGGCTGATGTGGACGATTATCTTGGCGATTACAGGGCTTGTTGTGGGGTTTTATCGCTTTATACGCGAGGCGATGGACCTCAATAAAGAGCAAACCAAATCCTCGCCGAGAACCGATGGCGACCCAGAAACCTGATCCATCTGATCCCAGATTCCTGCCATACGAAACAGACTTGAAAACTTGTCAAGAAAGGGTGCAAAATGGTCTTTTTTTGACTCGCCGATCGGGTTCATGCCCCCTATCCTTCTCGCCCGGCAGGATTGGAGTTCTCGTACGATCTCCATCATTTTATCCAGACCCTATCCACACCACACGCACAGCACATGACCAACCAAGCCTTGGATAATGAAGTGAAGTTGCCTTTGATCCGAACCGGATTGATGGCCATGGTTGTTTGTGTGATCGTTGCATTCGTTGGCGGCATAATCGCCCAACAACGCGGCGGCGTGATGGCTGACGGACTCTGGTCCATGCTGGCGACCATCCCTGGGGTCTTGATCCCGATGGGAATCTTGATGGTGATACCTGCCAAGAACGCACCTGACTGGAGCGTTCCTGTTCTTGCGGGCACCATGATCCGAGCATTGACCGTGCTGACCATCGGCATCGCGATTTATATGATTGCTGGGCCTGAGCGGGTTATTTTCTTTCTGACTATGCTGACTGCATTAATGGTGACGCTCATCATTGATGTTGCATCCGTTTTATCTTTGATCCAGAAGCACACGCCGGGCATGTCCCAAGCGATTGATGCGGAGGGTATTTCCTGATGTCGACTTTTACACTTGCTGCTTCTGACCCGGTGGCTCATGTCATTAATCATCCTTTCATCATTTCTGAAGGAGGATGGTGGCTCTGGTCTTCGGCCCAGACCAATATGGTCATCACATCGCTCATCATGATCTTTGGTGGGCTCTTTGTTGCCAATGCAGTTTCTACCGGAGCCGAAGATGACGGACATCATCGCTGGGTGACCAAATCACGCTTTGCGCACATGATTGAAGTGATCTGTGGCTATCTCCGCGAGAACACGGTTCGCCCGCTGCTCCATGAACGCACAAACCGGTTCATGCCATTCCTTTGGACGATCTTCTTCTTTATCCTTATCAACAACCTGCTTGGCTTGGTGCCTTTGCTTGATTTTCAGAACCTGATGGCTGGTCAGTTTGCACCAGAGATGCTCGCCGAGCACAAAGCCTTTGTTGGTGGCACCGCGACGCAGAGCATCTACATCACCGCAGCACTCTCGCTGATGGCTGGTCTGATGATCAACTACGCAGGACTCAAAGAACTCGGCGTTGCTGGGTACCTCAAGCATCTGACCGCTGGCGCACCCGTCTTTGTTTGGCCAATCATTATCCCGATTGAAATCCTTGGTACCTTTATTAAACCAATCGCGTTATCGATTCGTTTGTTCGCCAACATGACCGCTGGTCATATCTTGGTCGCGGTGCTTCTGGGCTTTGCGGCTCAGGGCTTTAGCGACCTTGGTATCATCGGTTTGCCCGTTGGTATTATCTCAAGTGTCGCGGTGATCGCGATTTACTTCCTCGAGTTGTTTGTCTCGTTCTTGCAGGCATTCGTATTTATGTTCCTCACCACCGTGTTCATCTCGCTTCTGGCGCATCATGGTGAGCACGAAACCGCACACGACCTTGCCGAGGCAGGGCTCGCGTGATCTGTCTTTAACAATAGTTGGGCCTGGGGCACCGCGGGAGGGGCACCCAAGGCCATTGCGATCCGAAGTTGGATCGACAGTGGATTCTTCCCGCATTTCCATGGTTCAGGTCGAATACACAAAGA
>JAESSR010000218.1 GCA_016764015.1 Phycisphaerales bacterium | reverse complement strand
TTCCTTGGCTTCGTTGAAGATCAGTATCGCAGATCAAACACAAACGCGCAACCCCGCTCATGCGCCAAACAAAGGAGCCGTCAGACACGGCCTAGTGGTCAGTTAAAAAAGAACAAGGAAGGACTACGCCTTGGTACACGAGCGTAGTCCTTCCTTGTCCATTTTGTGGATGTCTATGTTTGTGCGCAGAGAGAGAGAGAGAGAGAGAGAGAGAAATATCTAAGGGGCTTGCTCGTCAGGTGGACGATACCCGCACTCGGTGCAGAGGGTGCCTGGTCCGTCGCGATCGGGTTGCATTGGGTAGGCGCATTTGATGCATTGGCCGAGGCGGAGGCGTTTGTTCTTTCGGCGGAGGAAGAAGCATCGGTAATAGCAGATATACCCGAAGAGGTAGATCGCGGTGGGCAGTGGCATGGTGTATATGACGGATGACTGAGCGCCGAGGATAAAGTCTTCAAAGATGAGCGGGCTGTCGATGTCGCCGCCCGCAACACGGTAGTAGGCGAACTTGTTTTCGGGCGTGCGTCGCACGGTGCCCGTCGGTGTGACGCTCGTCGAGCCGTCACCTTCGAAACGCATCTTGGAGGGGATCACGCCGTCATAGCGGGTAAACTCAACCGATAGGTAGCCACCATTGTTGGTCGGATTGGTCAGGGATATATCGATGGCATCGACAAGATCCTGCGGATAGGGAACGGTTATGCTTTGAGCTCGTGTGCGAAATATTGGTGGAAATTCGGGGTTGGGAATCGCAAAGAGTTCGATTTCTCGGATGCTGCATGTATACAACCGTGGATACGGTGTGGTGCCAGGGCGATTGAAATATGGATGCCTGTAGAGGCGCATATCGAGCCGAACAACATACTCGTCCCTTCGCTGAGGAATCCGAGGCGACCAGACAATCAGTGAGCCATCGGGCTCACGACGGAATGTCACATAATCGTTGTATTGGTAATGAGTACCACTCCTCCACATCCTGCCCATCGCAGGCGCGACGACATGCGGGGTATAACTTGAAATGTTATAGTCGGCTATCCAGCCTATTTGGTAAACCCGCCATGCGCGGACAGTCGAGCCCATGGCAGCAGCGACGATCAGCAGCACCATCAGCCAGAAGGTAGGGCTGCGGAGCAGGCGTGATCGCAATGGGCGGGTCTTTTTCATTGGAATGAGTGTATCGCATTCGTTTCATTGGGTTGCAAATCAAATGAACAAGGAAGGCGCACGCCTTGGTACCAGGTCGTGCGTCTTCCTTATTCATTTGCGATGAGCATATACTTATGGCATGCTCATCCTCTTTGATATCGACATGACCCTCGTCAAATCCAACCACATCGGGGTCACCTGCTTGCGTGATGCTGGGCGTGAGCTCTTCGATCCGGGCTTCACCGTCGAAGGCATCGTCTTCGGCGGCGGGATCGACCCGGTGATTGTCGCCGACATGTTGGTGCTCAACAGGATCGAGCCGACAGAGACCAATGTGAGAGCCATGCGATCAACCTACCATCGGTTCTTAAGCACACTGGCAGAATCACAATCAGTCGCCACCGCTTTGCCAGGGGCTCATGAGCTTGTCGATGCGACACGCAACCATGTATCAAAGCCTGCTATCGGATTGCTCACCGGCAACTACCAAGAGACCGGGACGATCAAAGTCGTGTCCGCAGGCTTCGATCCATCGCTCTTTACCATCAACGCTTGGGGCGATTGCTCGCCTCACCCCCAGCCCAAGCGTGCCCACCTGCCCCCAGTTGCGATCGAACGATACCAAAGAGTGAAAAATACAACCCTCGATCCCCAATCAGTAATCATCATCGGCGACACCATCCACGATGTCTCGTGCGCCAAGGTCAACGGGTGCCGATCGTTGGCGGTCGCAACCGGGCACGATGATGCCGCTACACTCAGAGATGCAGGTGCCGATCTGGTGGTCGATGATCTGACGAAGACTGGGAAACTGATCGAATGGATGATGCACAAGTAGAATCACAGCAGTGGTCTCCGCAAGACGAGCACACTGAGCACACTAAGCCTCCCAAACCAGCACCCACGACCAAATCTAAACGCTTCGAGTCCATCGACACGCTGCGTGGCTTTGCGCTCCTGGGGATTCTGCTCCCCAACATAATCTACTTTGCCTGGCCGATGGCGGCGGCGACCGACTACACCGTGATGGGTGACTCCCCGGCCAACAAGCTGGCACACACCATCACCACGACCGCGTTCTTGGGCAAGTTTATGTTCATGTTCGCGATGCTCTTTGGATCAGGTGTCATCATGTACGCCCGCAAGTTTGATCATGCGGACGAACACGGCAACTACCACTCCAAGCTCCGCCGGGGCGCGTTGCTTTGGTATTCTCGATGCGCGTGGCTTCTTCTCTTTGGGATCATGCACGCCTACCTCCTCTGGTACGGCGACATCCTCACCTATTACGCGATCGCCGGGCTCACACTCATGTGGTGGACACGCAGGCTCAACCCGAAGCTCCAGTTCTTTGGCGGACTTACCCTGTATTACCTTGGCTCGATTTTGATGATCGCTTTCTCAGCGCTCGGATACTGGGCATTAGGCGAAGGGCACATTACTGCCAACGAGCTCTCTGCTGATCCTGCGATCGAGATCGCAGGGTACACCGGCACCTACTTCGACGCCTTCAAGACCCGTTTCTTTACCACGCTCATCATGCAGCTCACCATCGGCATCCTCTTCTTGCCTTTGCTCTGGGGAATCATGTTGATGGGCATGGGGCTCACACGCATGGGCATCCTCACCGGCGAGCGATCACTCAAGTTCTATGTCATCGCCGCGATCGTTCTCCTCGGGATCGGTATCCCCCTCACAGGCTACAGCTATGTCTTCACCGAGCACACCTTCGATCTGATCCCCGGGTTCATCTGGCAATCGCTTGCCCAGCCCGTTGGTGTTCCCCTCGCACTGGGTTACGCCGCGATGATCATCGCGCTGTCCAAGTGGGCACCGGCCAAGCTCGTCTGCATCCCGCTGGCAGCTGTCGGTCGCATGGCGCTGACCAACTACTTCCTCCACACCATCCTCTGCACCACCTTCTTCTACGGCTACGGCATGGGCTACTTCGCATCGGTCGAGTTCCCTCAGCTCTGGTTGGTGATCCTGAGCGTGTGGACGATCAACATCGTCTTCTCGATGCTCTGGCTGCGGTTCTTCACGATGGGCCCGTTCGAATGGCTCTGGCGCGTGCTGACCTACCGCAAGCTTGTGCCCATCCGCGCGTAATGTTTTACACAAATGAAGGAAGGTATACGCCTTGGTACCCGGGTCTATACCTTCCTTCATTTTGTGCGCATAAAAAACACCCCGAAGGGTGTCACGAAGAGTTGTGTTTGAATGAGATCGCTTAGCGTCGCACGCGACGGTACGCACCAAGCCCGGCGAGCATGCCCAAGCCTGCGAACGCAGCCGGCGGCAAGGGGACGGCCACCACTGTGTTCTCAAACAAGTGAAAACTGGAGGAACCGTTGCCAATTCTGGTCAGGTTGATGAATACAAAATAGGTTCTGTTCGCGATGAACAAGTGATCAACTGTGTCTGAGTCGGTTGATGCAAAGATGTCGACAAGATAGGCATTGGTATACGAATCAACAATAGTAAGCGTGTCGTCAGTTCCCAGGTTCCAATCAAGGGTCATCAACATATTTTCAGACACGGTGAAAGAGGCGAGGGTCTCAACGATGGCAGTGCCAGAGTTTGCAGACGCGCCCATATCTAGACCGAATGCGCCAGCGCTGTTATACGCTGCATGATCTGGGAGACCATACGAACTAAGATCCCACGAGCTCAACATAGGATCGGCGTATTGTGTACCACCTGTCGTGGTGTGTGCGACGGGAACAATCATACTATCAACAACATTCCACTCGACGGTTCCTGCGGTTGCCGACGAGCAAAGCCCAGCGCCGACAAGTGCACCTCCGAAAAGACATTTCTGTACTGTGTTCATTCTTGGAACCCCTCTCAATGTGATTGTGATTGAGCCCTTGTGTGCTGGGCTTTGGGCCGGATGATACCTGATCTGGGGGGCAGCGTTGGGTGAAATCTGAAGAATACACGAGAATAGATTCATTTGTAATATGCACACCGTTGTCCATAATAAACTAGGCACTCTACAAAGCTCAATGAAGGAAGGTATGGACTCGGGTACCCGGGTCCATACCTTCCTTCATTTGTGCGTATAAAAAAAACACCCCGAAGGGTGTCACGAAGAGTTGTGTTTGAATGAGATCGCTTAGCGGCGAATGCGACGGTACGCACCCATGCCTGCGAGCAAACCAAGACCTGCGAAGGCGGCCGGCGGGAGCGGTACAGCAACGACAGTATTACTGATCGTAAAAGTTGACGCGGTGGCAGAGAACCCAGAGTCCAATGGAATCTGGCTAGTCATCCTAGCTTCTATGAGATGAGATTCAAATGCCACGAGATCGAGTTGGATACTGCCAACTGCTCCATAAGACATACCGTCGAAGGTCAAGTAAGAGCCACCACTTAAATCAGCTTAGAAATCCCAAGTCATGGTGACCGACATGGTCTGAGAAACGTGGAAATATGCTTCGACAGAGGCGACTGATACTCCTCCGATTCTAGCCTCATATCCACCAACATCACCAGCGAAACTCTCTGCGAACAATGTGAGCCCCGATTGATCTGCCCGTGCATAAGCGCGCCCGAGTGGCGAATCTGAGGATATATCAAAGTTCCCACCAGTATGGTGCGAACTGTAAGCACCAAATGGAGTTACAACATACGCACTTCCATTATTCCAAGTAAACACGCCGTCGACTCCACCAGCGATCGCTGTCGAGCAGAGCCCAGCGCCAACAAGTGCGCCTCCGAAAAGGCATTTCGTAACTGTCTTCATATTTGATTCCCTCTCAAGATCATAGTGATTAAGCCCGCGTGTGCTGGGCTTTGGGGCGGATGATACCTGATTAGGGGGCAGCAGTGGGTGAATTCTGAGGAATACTCGATAATATATGTATTTGTATTATGCACACAGTTGTCCATGATAAACTAGGTGCTCTGCAACCGAAGAAGGAAGGACTATGCCTTGGTGCACGGGCGTAGTCCTTCCTTCATTGTCCTAGGTCATGTCTGACGACTCGTGTCTGACGCAAAAACACACTCTTTTCGCCTCCCCCGGGCCTCCGGGGGAGGTGCC